>NZ_JBJEFJ010000086.1:10432-51390 GCF_051873915.1 Pradoshia sp. | reverse complement strand
ACAGTCAGTGAAGATTGATTGTTGGAGCAGCCCTTTCTCATTAACAAAAATTCAATATAATTCCATTTATTCATTCTGCTAAAGAGTCATTTATGCTAAAATAATACCCAGTTTAACACCCACTTTCATAAATAGGAGTTGACCAATTAGATGAAAAAAGGGCTGCTGACAGCACTTAGCTTATTGCTCGTCCTGCTAGTCTCTGCTTGTGGAGAGCATGAAGCAATTGATCGGGAAACACAGAATATCAAGAAAATGGTCCATGATTACAGTGTTGGAAATTCGGATGATGAATCTGCTTCCATCACATCGAAGGAACTTCTTGTAAAGGGTGAGGATAAAGAAACAGTGTATGACCTTCCAGAGGATGAGTTTTTTGTATCAATCGCACCATTTATCACCAATACCCACCCTTGCACCAATCACAGCTTAACCGGCTGCCAAGGAGAATTAGCTGAAAAGGAATTCAATTTATACATACAAGATGAGGAAGGTCATGTAGTTATGAATGAAACCAAGAAGTCATACAAAAATGGTTTCATCGATTTATGGTTGCCCCGTGATCAAACCTATACAGTGAAGATTGAATTTGATGGGAAAACAGCCATATCTGAGCTCTCCACTTTTGAAGGCGACAATACTTGTATTACAACCATGCAGTTATCGTAAAATTTACTCTTCCTGTCATTTGCCAAAAACGATACCCTCGCTCTAGAACTTGGTTCGTTTTTCACCTTCCCTCTTCTGACAGCCCTTTCTATTGTCTTCACAAAGATAGCTCCGATCGATAAATGGATGCAGCTTATCCATTTATCAAGCGGAGCTATTTCTAGTAAGGAAAACTTCTCTTCGTTCCTCTGATTGCTATGCTTCTTCGTCTCTCGTCATTTCCTTGAGGGTAGTCTTATAAATAGACTGACCTATAATGTGAAATAGAAAAAGCCTTGGTAAACAAGTGTCTACCAAGGCTTTTTATACGATATTAACCGATGGAACCTTCCATTTCAAAGCTGATTAGGCGGTTCATTTCAACAGCATATTCCATTGGCAATTCTTTTGTGAATGGCTCAATGAAGCCCATAACGATCATCTCTGTCGCTTCTTGCTCAGAGATTCCGCGGCTCATCAGATAGAATAATTGTTCTTCAGAAACCTTGGAAACCTTCGCTTCATGCTCAAGGGAGATATTATCATTATGAATCTCATTGTATGGAATTGTATCTGAAGTAGATTCATTATCCATAATGAGTGTGTCACACTCGATGTTAGAGCGTGCGCCGTCCGCTTTCTTGCCGAAGTGGACAATACCGCGGTAGGTTACTTTTCCGCCTTGTTTAGAAATAGATTTCGAAACAATTGTGGAAGAAGTGTTTGGCGCCAAGTGCATCATTTTCGCACCTGCATCCTGATGCTGACCTTTACCAGCGATTGCGATAGACAAGGTCATGCCGCGTGCGCCTTCGCCTTTAAGGATACATGCAGGGTATTTCATTGTAAGCTTAGAACCGATGTTTCCGTCAACCCATTCCATTGTTCCGTTCGCTTCAACAACGGTACGTTTTGTAACCAAGTTGTATACGTTGTTCGCCCAGTTTTGGATGGTTGTATAACGGCAGTAAGCATTTTCTTTCACGATGATTTCAACGACCGCACTGTGAAGGGAGTTTGTTGTGTAAACTGGTGCTGTACATCCTTCAACATAGTGCACAGATGCATCTTTATCAACAATGATCAATGTACGCTCGAATTGACCCATGTTTTCAGAGTTGATGCGGAAGTAAGCCTGTAATGGCGTATCCACTTTCACGCCAGGCGGTACATAGATGAATGATCCGCCTGACCATACTGCTGAGTTCAAAGCAGCAAACTTATTGTCAGATGGCGGGATAACCTTTGCCCAGTGTTCACGGAAGATATCTTCATTCTCACGGAGAGCCGAATCTGTATCCTTGAAGATAATACCCATTTCTTCGAGGTCTTCCTTCATGTTGTGGTAAACAACTTCTGATTCATATTGGGCAGAGACACCAGCCAAGTATTTTTGTTCCGCTTCAGGAATACCTAATTTATCAAATGTGCGTTTGATTTCTTCAGGTACTTCATCCCAAGATTTCTCTGATTTCTCAGATGGCTTAACATAGTACGTGATTTCGTCAAAGTTAAGCCCGTTAAGGTTACCGCCCCATTGCGGCATAGGCATTTTGTAGAAATGTTCAAGTGACTTCAAGCGGAAGTCAAGCATCCATTGCGGTTCGTTCTTCATGCGGGAGATCTCTTCAACGATCTCTTTTGTTAGGCCGCGTTTAGAACGGAAGATGGAAACGTCCTTATCATGAAAGCCGTATTTATAATCACCGATTTCAGGCATTTTTTTTGCCATTGATCGCTTCCTCCATTCTTTCTGGTTAAAGGAAATCCTCTAACCCGTGTTTTATTTATTCCTTCAGACCTTTTTCCATTGCCTTCCAAGCAAGTGTGGCACATTTGATTCGTGCCGGGAACTTATTCACGCCTTGGAGGGCTTCTATATCACCGAGGTCTAGATTATCTTCATCATAATCCTTGCCTTGCATCATATCAGAGAAAATGGAAGCGAGCTTCATTGCCTCATCCACACTCTTGCCTTTGATGGTTTGCGTCATCATAGAAGCAGAGGACATGGAGATGGAACATCCTTCACCATCAAACTTTGCATCCTTGACAATGCCATCCTCCACCTGAAGAGTTAAGTGAATTCGATCTCCGCAAGTTGGATTATTCATGTCAATCACTAGGCTATCCCCTTCAAGAGACCCTTTATTGCGAGGATTCTTATAGTGATCCATGATTACTTGTCTGTAAAGGTTATCTAAATTATTAGAAGCCATTACTGAAATACTCCTTTGTTTTAACGAGTCCTTCGGCCAAGCGGTCGACGTCTTGTTCTGTGTTGTATAGATAGAAGCTTGCCCGTGCCGTTGACGAAACATGTAACCATTTCATTAATGGCTGTGCACAGTGATGTCCTGCTCTGATAGCAATACCCTCTGAATCCAGAACGGTAGCAACATCATGCGGATGGACATCATCAAGATTAAATGTAATAACGCCAGCTCTTGCTTCGGGGTTTTTCGGACCATAGATGGTGAGTCCTTCGATAGCCCCTAATTTCCGAAGAGCATAGGCAGCAAGCTTATGTTCATGCGCTTCGATATTTTCGAGTCCGATTTCATTCACAAAATCAATTGCAGCTCCAAGTCCGATTGCCCCAGCGATTATCGGCGTTCCCGCCTCAAATTTCCACGGAAGTTCTTTCCAAGTGGAGTCTTGCAATCCTA
This sequence comes from Pradoshia sp., assembly GCF_051873915.1. Taxonomy (NCBI): domain Bacteria; kingdom Bacillati; phylum Bacillota; class Bacilli; order Caryophanales; family Bacillaceae; genus Pradoshia; species Pradoshia sp. The sequence goes on along the minus strand of NZ_JBJEFJ010000086.1, from coordinate 48,073 downwards.
CGAAGTCAATCATTTCTCCGCCGAATTCAACTGGCTCCATCTCTTCTAGATATTTTTTCTTTCCGTATAGGACACCGACACCAGTCGGCCCGCACATCTTATGAGCTGAAAAAGCGAAAAAGTCACAATCAAGATCTTGGACATCCACTTTAATATGCGGGGCACTTTGTGCTCCATCCACGACCATGACCGCACCGTTTTCATGGGCAATCTCCGCTAGTTCCTTCACTGGGTTGATAACGCCTAGAACATTGCTCACATGCATAACAGAGACGATTTTCGTGTTAGGTGTAATTACCTTTCTTGCTTCCTCAAGTGAAATCGTTCCGTCTTCCTGCAGGGGAATGTACTTTAAGGTTGCCCCTGTGGCCTTAGCTGTTTGCTGCCATGGAATGATATTGCTATGATGCTCCATCATGCTGATGACAATTTCATCTCCAGGCTTCAGGTTAGCTCGTCCATAGCTGACAGCAACCGTATTGATGGAGGTTGTTGTCCCTCTCGTGAAAACAACCTCCTCAATAGAATGGGCATTAATGAACTTTCTTACCTTCTCGCGCGCATTTTCATAAGCATCCGTCGCGATGGTTCCTAATGTATGAACACCGCGATGGACATTGGAATTATAGCGTTTATAGTAGTCTTCGATGGTCTGAATGACAGATAGCGGCTTCTGTGATGTCGCTGCACTATCTAGATAAACAAGTTCATGACCATTGACTTCTTGCTTAAGGATGGGAAAAAGCTCTTTAATATCAGGTCTTATCATTACTTAACTTTCCTTTCAATTACCTCAGTCAATTGTTTCTTAACTGCTTCTACAGGTAATTGATTAACAACAGGAGCTAAGAAGCCGTGAATGATCAAGCGCTCTGCTTCTGTTTTGGCGATTCCTCTGCTCATCAAGTAGTAAAGCTGAGTTGGATCGACGCGTCCAACGGAAGCTGCGTGACCTGCTGTTACATCATCTTCATCAATAAGAAGAATCGGGTTTGCATCCCCGCGCGCCTCTGGGCTAAGCATCAATACGCGTGATTCTTGAACCGCATCTGCTTTCGTTGCACCATGTTCAATTTTGCCGATGCCGTTGAAGATAGATGAAGCAGCATCTTTCATTACGCCATGCTTCAAGATGTAGCCATTAGAATGTTTACCGAAATGAATAACCTTCGTTGTGAAGTTCTGTATTTGGTTCCCTGTTCCGACAACGACTGTTTTTGTATCACCATACGCTCCATTTCCATGAAGATTTGTGATGTTTTCAGAAATCGTATTACCGTCATTCATCAAGCCAAGCGCCCATTCAACGCGGCCGTCATTCTCAACATATGCATTACGGTTGACATATGTTTGCATATCCTTAGATAGGGTATCCACTGCACCGTATTTTACTTGTGCGTTGTTTCCGACAATGACCTCAGAAATTAAGTTTCCAAGAACCGGCTTGCCGTCTGCTAAGGATATATAGTTTTCCACATACGTAACAGAGCTGTTATCCTCTGCAACGATCAACACGTGGTTATATAGATCTGCTTCTTTATTATCAATAACAAAGACTGCTTGAATAGGCTCTTCAATCACGACATTCTTAGGTACATACAAGAATACGCCGCCATTGAATAACGCTGCATGAAGAGCAGTCAATTTATTTGTTGTAACTGGAACACTCTTCGTCATGAAGTATTTTTGAACAAGCTCAGGATGTTCCTTTGCTGCAGCTTGAAGATTCATGAAGATAACGCCTTTTTCCTGAAGTTCTTTCGAAAGTGTCAGGTGTGCAGCTGTATGGTTTCTTTGGATATAGAGGCTTCTGTCCTCTGCTGGATTAAGCAAGCTTTTCACTTCATCAGCGAGCCCATCAAGATCAGCATACGGCTCACTGTCAACCGCGCTCACTTTCATATCCTCTAAATTCCATTTATCGATTTTTGTTTTATCTGGTTTTGGCATAGGAGTCACACTGGCTTCAGAAAGGGCTTCAAGACGAAGGCTTTCTAGCCAAGCAGGCTCACTATGTGCTTTTGAAAAAGAAGTGATTGCATCTTTTTCAATTGGTAACGTAGTTTCTGTTGTCATAATGATCCTCCTATTGCTTAAGCTTCGATTTCTACTGTTTCGTCTTCAATGCCTAGCTCTTCCTTAATCCACTCATAGCCTTCAGCCTCTAGACGCTGTGCAAGCTCTGCACCACCGGATTTCACGATCTTACCTTGCATCATAACGTGAACATAATCAGGTGTGATGTAGTTCAATAAGCGTTGGTAGTGAGTGATCATTAAGCATCCGAAGTCTTCGCCTCTCATTTGGTTGATTCCTTTAGAAACAACTTTAAGGGCATCGATATCAAGACCGGAGTCAATTTCATCAAGAATGGCAATAGCCGGCTCAAGCATCATTAATTGAAGAATTTCATTACGCTTTTTCTCACCGCCGGAGAAACCTTCATTGAGGTAACGCTGTGCCATATCTTGGTCCATTTCTAGAAGGTCCATTTTCTTATCCATTTCTTTGATGAATTTCATCAAGGAAATTTCGTTCCCTTCACCGCGTTTGCTGTTGATGGCAGAACGCATGAAATCAGCGTTTGTTACGCCGGAGATTTCGCTTGGATATTGCATTGCTAGGAATAGACCTGCTTTAGCGCGCTCATCAACTTCCATTTCAAGCACATCTTCGCCGTCCATTGTGATTGATCCGCTTGTTACTTCGTATTTAGGGTGGCCCATGATTGCAGAGGACAATGTAGATTTCCCTGTACCGTTAGGACCCATGATTGCATGGATTTCTCCACCTTTAACTTCAAGGTTAACACCTTTTAGAATTTCTTTGCCATCAATTGCAACATGTAAATCTTTAATTGTAAGTACTGAACCAGCCATACTTATACCTCCAATAATATAGTTATCTAAAGTTAGATTGTTTCTATTCTCAATTTATTCTCATTCCAATATTATAACAAATAGAATCTGGATTCAACTTTTTGAGCCCTTAAAAATCCTTGAAAAAACTACACTCTCCTGCCATAACAATTACTGCGTAAGGCTATTATAAAGTTAAATTATGAGAAAGAAAAGAACCAGCAATTGTATGCTGGTTCTTTCCCATTTTTCTATAATATCTTCTAAAATTAGAAGACTCGTCGATTCAGATCATTTACAATCTCATTACTTTTCAAATAACTGTCTTCTCGTCGTTCCTCTACTCGCATGCGCACATCTAACTTCTGGTTGTACACCTCATATCCAACTCCGTGCGCCTGCCTCATAGCCTTTTCCATTTCGTTCGTCACTCTGAGATGCAGCTGATTGTCAAAAATAATGAATCATCCCTTTCGAATTATTAAGTTAAGGTTATCACTTTATTAGAGAGCTCTCAATGTCTATATACCACGCTGAGCGATTGTTAAAAGTGATTTCGTCGATTTCTCAATGGAATTGCTTCATCATTCTGAGAAATGCCGGACGATATGTCTTATCAAGCAGGTATATATAATAGAAGAAAAAAGGTGCATTCCGAAATGAATCGGACATGCACCTTTTGTATTTTTTTATTCTGCTGGAATGACAGAACCTTTATATTCTTCATTGATGAAGTCTTTAATCTCATCGGATTTAAGGACTTCAACCAATGTCTTGATTGCTTCATTATCCTTATCTTCCGTACGAACCGCAATAATGTTCACGTACGGGTTATCTTCAGGACTTTCAAGTGCGATTGCATCCTCAGCTGGGACAAGATCTGCGTCAATCGCATAGTTGGAGTTGATTAAGACTGCATCGCCTTCATCATTATTGTAGACTTGAGTAAGCATTGGCGCTTCAATGTCTGTTTTAAATTTCAATTTCTTAGGGTTTTTCTCAATATCATCTACAGTGGCTTTCACTTTATTCACATCTTCCTTCAATGTGATTAAACCTTCTGCCTCAAGCATAGATAGGATACGGCCGTGGTCAGCAACGGAGCTGCTCATAATAATTTCAGCCCCTTCTGGCAGGTCATCTAAGCTGTCATATTTCTTGGAGTAAACGCCGATTGGCTCAATATGAATTCCGCCAGCATTAGCGAAATCATACTCATTCTCCTCAACCTGCTGCTCGAAATACGGGATGTGCTGGAAGTAGTTTGCATCAATGGATCCATCCGCTAACGCTTTATTCGGCATTACATAATCAGTGAATACTTCAATCTCCAAGTCAATGCCCTTTTCTTCAAGTAATGGCTTTGCCTTTTCCAAAATTTCTGCATGAGGAACATTAGATGCGCCTACAGTCAATTTCTTTGTATCCCCATCACCTGAACCTGAATCCTCTGAACTGCCGCAAGCCGCCAATATTAAAGTGAAGCAAAGTACTAAAATGAATGATAATTTCTTTTTCAACTCCATCTTCCTCCCTTAACGTTTATCCAGTTTCCTGGTTATGATATCTCCAATAAATTGGAGGATAAACACGATGATCAATACTAAGATGGTGGCCACTATTGTTACATCGGATTGTCCTCGGCTGAACCCTTCCAGGTAAGCTAAATTACCAAGTCCGCCTGCTCCAATCAACCCTGCCATCGCTGTATAGCCAACTAATGCGATTGCCGTTACCGTTATCCCAGACACAAGTGCTGGTAATGACTCAGGAATCAACACCTTCCAAATGATGGTGAACGAGGTTGCTCCCATCGACTTGGCAGCTTCAATAACCCCTTTGTCAATTTCTCTAAGTCCAATCTCAACCATTCTCGCATAAAATGGCGCCGCACCGATGATTAAAGCCGGCAGTGCCGCATTTGCCCCAATAATGCTTCCCACGAGGGCTTTTGTGAAGGGAATAAGCAGAACGATTAAGATAATAAATGGAATGGAGCGGAAAATATTCACAAAGGCGCCCACAATTCCATAGATGAATTTGTTTTCCCACAGATTTCCTTTTGATGTCAAGAACAACAGAAGGCCCAGGATAATGCCTAGGAAAAAGGTTGCGACTAAAGCGATTCCTGTCATGTATAGCGTCTCCATCGTTGCCTCTGAAATACGCTCCCACACGACATTTGGAAAATAGGTCTCCATCATTCTGAAATCACCTCCACACCGATGTCTTGATTATGGAGATACTCGATGGCTTTCGCTACTTCTGATTGTTCTCCATCCAGATGAATGAATAAGGTTCCATAGGAACCGTTTTGAGTTTGAGAGATTTTCCCTTGCATAATATTTACGTTAATTTGGTAAGAACGAATGACCTCAGAGAGCACTGGGGTTTCCGCTGACTCACCAATAAAGGATAGCTGAACAACCTTCCCTGTCGGATAAGCTTCAAGCATGTGCTCAATCGTTTCCTTCGTTTCCTCTGGCTCTGTCACCTGCTGAACAAATCGCTTCGTAATAGGTGCTTCCGGTTTCTTGAACACATCTAGCACCTGCCCGCTTTCCACAACCTTGCCCAGCTCCATTACTGCTACACGATGACAAATCTTGCGAATGACATGCATTTCATGGGTGATAAGGACAATGGTTAAGCCTAAACGTTTATTGATATCAACCAATAAATCGAGAATATCATCTGTTGTTTGTGGATCGAGTGCTGATGTTGCCTCATCACATAAAAGGACCTTTGGATTATTGGCAAGTGCACGCGCAATGCCGACACGCTGCTTTTGTCCGCCGCTCAATTGGGAAGGATAGGCATCTCCGCGCCCTTCAAGGCCGACAAGCTTGATAAGCTCCTTCACTCTAGCTTTCCTCTTATGCTTTGGCACTCTCGCTATTTCCAGCGGAAATTCTATATTTTCACTAACCGTCCGTGACCATAGAAGATTGAAGTGCTGGAATATCATGCTCACTTCCTTACGAGCATTCCGTAATTCCTTACCTTTAATGGCGCCCATATCTCGTCCGGCAACCTTTACTGTTCCTTTTGTCGGTTTCTCCAACCCGTTTAGCATGCGGATAAGCGTACTTTTTCCAGCTCCGCTGTATCCAATAATCCCAAATATCTCACCTTGCTCAATTGATAGGGACACATGATCAACGGCTTTAATGGATGTACCTTTTTTAAATGTTTTTGTATATGTCTTGGATACATCATTTAACGTGATCACTTAAACCTTCACCTGCTCTTTCTCTTATGCTCCATAGATTCCAATTCAATAAAAAATGCCTTCCTGCTATGAGCAGAAAGGCATGAATAATTAACTTATGCATGTTCCTTTCTCTCATCTTCCAGGACTTAATAATCCTGTGTGAATTGGCACCTTTTCAATCATGGCTGTCATGATTGCCGGTTGCCGGGCTTCATAGGGCACATCCCTCCACCTCTCTGGATAAGAGTCGTTCGATTCATTCACTTGTTACTGAATGTTATCCTACCATGGAGAAGAACGAGGTGTCAATAAGGACTTTTTATTTTACCACAAAATTCTATCATTTCGTTGTAACGGATTGGGAGCTGATGCCTGTTGCCTTCTCGATAGCAAGCTCAAGCTCTTCGATTAAATCCTCCACATTCTCAATCCCGATGGAAAGACGAACGAGATCATCAGTCACCCCGGATGCCTTCAAATCTTCTCCCCTTAATTGCTGGTGAGTCGTGCTTGCGGGATGAATAATCAAGCTCTTCGCATCTCCGACATTCGCGACATGTGACCACAGGCCGATTGTATCAATCAATGTCTTTCCGGCAGCCCTTCCGCCCTTGATGCCGAAAACAGCTACAGCACCCGCTCCTTTTGGCAAATATTTATTGGCGAGCTCATAATCAGGATGGTCTGGATCACCTGGATACAGAACCCAGCTTACAGCTGGATGCTGCTTTAAGTATTCAATGATCTCCTCAGTATTGGCAATATGCTCCTTCATCCTGACATGCAGGGTTTCAAGACCAAGAATAAATTGAAATGCATTGTATGGACTTAAGGCTGGACCCAAATCCCTTAATAGCTGGACTCTCGCTTTAATAATATAGGCAGCTGCCCCAATGGCCTCGCTGTAAATGATGTCATGATAGCTTGAATCAGGCTCCGTAAACCCTGGGAATTTCGGAGAATTCCAGTCAAACTTTCCTGCATCCACAATAATGCCCCCTAAGGTTGTTCCATTCCCAAGCAGCCATTTCGTTGCAGAGTGAACAACAATATCTGCTCCATGCTCAATTGGCCGGCATAAATACGGGGTCGCAAATGTATTGTCAACAATAAGCGGAATACCAGCCTCATGGGCAATCTCTGCCACCTTTTCAATATCCAGTACACTCAAGCTTGGATTACCGATTGTTTCTCCAAAGACAGCCTTCGTCTTCGGCGTGATAGCCTGTCTGAAATTCTCCGGATCACTTGGGTCGACAAACTTCACCTCTATTCCATATTTAGGGAGTGTTGTCGCAAATAAATTATATGTACCCCCGTAGAGTGTAGAAGCTGCCACAATTTCATCGCCTGCACCCGCAATATTCAAAATGGACAATGTGACGGCTGCTTGACCGCTCGCAACAGCAAGCGCACCAATTCCACCCTCAAGCTCTGCAACCCTTTCCTCAAGGACACTCGATGTCGGATTGTGAATCCGGGTATAAATATAGCCAGGCTCTGATAACCCGAATAAATTGGCCGCATGGTCTGTATCCTTAAATAAATAAGCATTGGATTGATAGATAGGCACGGCCCTTGCTCCAGATAATGCATCTTCCTGCAGCCCTCCATGAATTCCTACTGTTTCAAAGCGATACTTCTTCTTTTCTCCCATCCTTCGACACTCCTTTTCATCTTTTGTGATTTCCCGGAAAATAAAAAACCTCTTCACTTAGGAGAAGAGGGTAGATTCGATTCATCTCGCCTTATCTCCCGGAATATGATTCCGCAGGATTTAGCACCGTGCATCACATTTAGTGATACCGGTTGCCGGGCTTCAACGGGCCAGTCCCTCCGCCACTCTCGATAAGTTATTCAGTTTAGTTGATTAAAACTATAGCATAGGAAAAAAAAGGAGTCAATTGATAATTCTGAATTTTTAATTATTAATACCCACAAAAAAACAGACTGTTTACTCGAAATAACAGATCTGTTTTCTTACACTCTATAAATCACGCAATCGTGCAATAAGATACGGAACCGACTGGAAGGCATATATTTTATCAACCACCAGCTCTCCTTCCAGGAGAATTAAGCATGGCACACTCTCAATTTGATATTGTTCCGCAAGCTCCTTAGCATAATTTAAGTTCACTCTTTCGATTTCGACATTGCACACTAGCTCTTCAGCCACATCAAGCATCTTTCCTGCGACTTGGCATGTACCGCATAAGGGGGTATACGCATAGATAGCTTTCTTCATGAATCTTCTTCGATCCTCTCTATCTTTTATTGATTGAACGATTTCACAAGAATATCGGCTTCTGTTAGAACCTCTGCAATATGACGGGCAGGGGCATCCTCGACCTCTCGATACACTCGATCTATATATAAATGCTCCGCATTCGGGAGCTCTCTTCTTAATTGACGTCTTAATTTCTCTCCAGATTCATCGGCATCCACCAGTATATATACATCCTTATCCTCAAGAGATTCCACTAATTCATCCAGCTTCTCAAGCCCTATTGTTCCATTCGTGCAAATGATTTCTATATCCTCAGCCAAAACGGCCAATACCTTCTTTCGGTCGCGATTGCCTTCTACAATGATGACCTTGTCCGTCATTTCATCACCTTTTCCGAGCTATTATAAGCCTTCCTTCTATTATACGTATCATACCCCATGCAAGGTAAATGTAACAAACCAACTCTTTGCATAAAGCTTTTCTCGGTTCTCTAACAATCAAAAGCATGTTATTAGTATGCAGATTATGTAGTTCTAAGAAGGCAAGCCGCATTCAAAGGACAAATAGATAGGCATTAAAAAAAGGAAGGACATCTCCTTCCCTTTCTCATATCCTTTAAGAATTAGTCTTCATTAATGGCTTCTTCATATTGTTCAGCGCTGAGTAAATCCTCTAATTCACTGCTGTTAGATGGTTCAACAATAATCATCCATGCTTTTTCATATGGAGATTCGTTGACATATTCAGGGCTGTCACTCAGCTCCTCATTAATGGCAACAACCTTTCCGCTGATTGGCGCATAGAGCTCAGAGACCGTTTTAACAGATTCTACGCTTCCGAATGGTTCGTCTTTTGTGATTTCATCATCCACTTCAGGAAGTTCAACAAAGACGATGTCACCAAGCTCCGCTTGGGCGAAATCAGTGATTCCAATACGCACTGTTCCATCTTCCTGCTTAACCCACTCATGCTCTTTTGTGTATTTCAAATCCTTCAGTATGCTCATTTTGCTCTACCCCCATATTATGTAGTCTTTCATCATCTCTATCATGACATCAAACGATTTTTTTGACAATTAATTCATGCCCATACAGACTCAAAATTTTCTTCCTTAAAGCCGATGGTTGCCTTTTCCCCGTCATACGCAATCGGACGCTTGATTAACATTCCGTCAGAGACCAATAAGGAGAGCATCTCATCCTCAGACATTCCCTTCAGTTTGTCCTTTAACCCTAATTCACGATATTTCATTCCACTTGTATTGAAGAGCTTCGTCAAAGGTAAACCGCTTTTTTCATATATCGCTTTAAGCTCTTCTTTTGTCGGCGGGGTTTCAGCGATATGGATGGCTTCATAGGCTGCGCCATGATCATCCAGCCATTTTTTCGCTTTCCTGCATGTCCCGCATTTTGGGTACCAATAAAACGTCATCATATTTATCTTCACCTCATTTGAAGCATATCATATCCGCACGAAAAAAGCCCAGCACATGCCGGGCTTCATAACATCTACTTTTCATTAAAGAACAAAGCGCTCTGCTTCAACGATTTTTTCTGCTGCTTCGCGTTTAAGCGCAATCACGTTTACTGGAGTAAAACGAGTGAATTTGCGAAGGGCAGATGTCATCATGCGAAGAGTATCACCTGTTTCTGTGCCAACAAGGGTTTCCTTCGCATGCTTCTCAATTTCTCCAAATGCTTCCTGGCAGAAGATTTGTGTGTAAAGAAGCTTCTGTTTGTTCTTCTCTAGACCAGTTGCACGAATGGCCTTTTCGGTACGAAGGACAACAGATTCCATAGCATAGATGTAAGAAGCAATATCTGCAATATTCACAAGGATTTCTTGCTCCTTCTCAAGCTCTGTACCGAATTTTTGAGCAGCCAGGCCGGCAATCATGATCCCGATTTTCTTCGCGTTTTTCACTAGCAGCTTTTCTTGATCAAGCGGCTCTTCTCCTGCTTCTTCCGGCATCATCATCATAAGGCCTTCAGAAATCTCTTGGGCTTTTTGAAGCAATGGCAGTTCGCCTTTAAGCGCTTTTTTCAAGAAGGTACCTGGTACAAGCAAACGGTTGATTTCGTTTGTTCCTTCGAAAATACGGTTAATACGAGAGTCACGATAAATTCTTTCGATCTCATATTCAGCCATAAAGCCATATCCGCCGTGAATTTGTACGCCTTCATCGACAACATAATCTAATACTTCAGAGGCAAAGAATTTATTGAGAGAGCACTCGATGGCATACTCGGCAATGGATTGTGCAACTGCTTTGCCATCTTTTACTTCTTCATCGCTCAAGCGGCTCATTCTTTCTTCAAATAAACCAACTGTTCTATAAACAGAGCTTTCAGAAGCATAGATTTTGGATGCCATTGTCGCAAGCTTCTCTCTAGTCAGATTGAAGGAGGAAATTGGTGTTTTGAACTGCTGACGCTGATTTGCATAGCTTGATGCAAGCTCAAGAGCGCGTTTGGAGGCACCTACTGCACCTACACCCAACTTGTAACGTCCGATATTTAAGATATTAAAGGCGATGACATGTCCTCGTCCAACTTCGCCTAGAAGATTTTCAACTGGAACCTCAGCATCTTCCAAAATCAATGTACGTGTTGAAGAGCTCTTGATTCCCATTTTCTTTTCTTCTGCTCCTGTAGAAACGCCTGGATATTCTCTTTCGACGATGAAAGCAGAGAATTTGTCGCCGTCGATTTTCGCATAAACAACGAATACATCTGCGAATCCAGCATTCGTGATCCACTGTTTTTCTCCGTTAAGGATGTAATGAGTACCCGCTTCATTCAATTTAGCTGTTGTTTTCGCACCAAGTGCGTCAGATCCTGAGCTCGGCTCAGTTAGTGCATAGGCAGCCAATTTTTCACCTGTCGCAAGAAGCGGCAAGTATTTTTGTTTTTGTTCTTCATTACCGAACAAGACAATTGGAAGGGAACCAATTCCAACGTGAGCGCCATGAGTAATGGAGAACCCTCCTGCAGGAGCCATTTTCTCTGTAATTAGCGCAGAACTAATCTTATCTAGACCAAGGCCGCCGTACTCTTCTGGTACGTCAGCTCCTAGTAATCCAAGCTCTCCAGCTTGCTTCAATAGTTTGACAGAACGGTCAAATTCATGCTCCTCCAAGTATTCGACTTGTGGAATGACTTCATTGACCAAATAGTCTTGAGTTGTTTTCGCAATCATTTTATGCTCATCTGAGTAATCTTCCGGTGTGAACATTTTCTCTGCATCGATATCTTCAATTAAGAATGCTCCGCCTTTTAACACTTCTTCTGTTTGGTTAGCCATTTTCTTCGTTCCTCCTTAATGTTTGGCTCCGGCAAAAAGGTACTGACCTCTTCTGCCGGAGTGAATTCTATTCATCTATTAAGCCAGTAATTCGAATACGCCTGCAGCACCCATTCCGCCGCCGATACACATGGTCACGACACCGAATTGCTCATTGCGGCGCTTCATTTCATGCAGAAGGCTGAGTGTCAATTTCGTTCCAGAGCAGCCCAACGGATGCCCAAGCGCAATGGCTCCGCCGTTAACATTGACCTTTTCTTCATCCAAGCCTAGATGACGGATAACCTGAATGGATTGAGAAGCAAACGCCTCATTTAATTCAAACAAACCGATATCAGACAGGCTTAATCCAGCGAGTTTAAGTGCCTTTGGAATAGCCTCAACTGGACCAATTCCCATAATCTCTGGCGGTACACCTGCAACCGCGAAGGAATGGAATTTCAAAAGCGGTTTTAATCCTTCAGCAATAGCCTTTTCCTTATCCATTAACAAAACAGCAGCAGCACCGTCACTCGTTTGAGAAGCATTCCCTGCAGTGACCGTACCGGTGACGGAGAAAGCTGGGCGCAGTTTGCCAAGTACTTCTGCCGTTGTTCCTGGTCGAACACCTTCATCAGTATCGAATTGGATTTGCTTTTCAATCAATTTATTATCTGCCCCAACCTGACGAAGGGTTACGTCAACCGGAACGATTTCATCCTTGAATTTTCCTTCAGCGATTGCTTTAGCCGCTCTCTCATGGCTTCGTACAGCAAACGCATCCTGATCCTCACGGGAGATATTGAATTTCTTTGCTACTTCCTCAGCTGTGTGGCCCATACCCATATAATATTCAGGAGCCGTTTCAGCCAATGTGGCATTAGGGCGGACGACATGACCCATCATCGGGACCATGCTCATCGATTCCACCCCGCCGGCCAGCACCGTATCAGAATGGCCGAGCATAATGCGCTCCGCTCCGTAGGCAATCGATTGAAGGCCAGAGGAACAATAGCGGTTGATGGTGATAGCTGGCACATTGTATGGAAGCCCAGCCAATGCTCCAATGTTTCTTGCAACATTCAAGCCTTGTTCTGCTTCAGGCATCGCACAGCCAAACACCATATCATCAATTGGACCGTCATAATTATTTGCACGTTTTAATGTTTCTTTAACAACCAAAGCACCTAAATCATCCGGTCTTACACTTGCAAGAGTTCCTTTTTTCGCTCTTCCGACCGGCGTTCTTGCTCCAGCTACTATTACTGCTTCTCTCATGCCAATCCCCCTCATAAATCGATTTATTCTTAGTTACGTAATGGCTTGCCTTTAACGAGCATGTGCTGCATACGAGCTTGTGATTTAGCTTCTTGAACAAGACTGATGAAAGCCTCGCGCTCAAGGTCAAGCAAATACTGCTCATCGACCTCAGTGCCATATGGAACCTTGCCTCCTGCAAGTACATAGGCAATCTTCTGCGCAATCTTCAAATCATGCTCAGATATATAGCCGGAATAAAGCATCGTTTGTGCCCCTAGCAGCAGGGCTGCATATCCAGGCTCACCGGATACAGGTATTTTCTTGCGAACCGGCGGCTTATAGTCTGTATTGGCTAATCCTAAAACGACCTGCTTCGCATCATATAATTGATGATCAGGATTGGCACTTACGCCGTCTGCCGCATTCAAGAAGTTATTATCACGGGCTTCTTCACCGGATGTGGATACCTTCGCTGTGGCAATGGTTTCAAATACCTTGATGGCTATTTGGGTAAGGTCAAAGTCTACCCCATTTGGCAGGCTGCTCAAATGTTTGATATACAATTCCTTATTTCCGCCTCCCCCAGGAAGCAAGCCGACTCCTGTTTCAACAAGACCCATATAGGTCTCAGATGAGGCCTGAATGCGGGCTGCCGGCAAGCAAATTTCTGCTCCTCCGCCCAGTGTCATATTGTGCGGTGCAGCTACTACTGGTTTCTTGCTATATTTAATCTTCATCATCGCTTGCTGGAATTGACGAATAATCATATCAACATCAAATATATTGTCATCCTGAACTTCCATGAGAATCATGGCCAAGTTGGCACCGACACAGAAATTCTTGCCCTGGTTGCCAATTACCAAGCCTTTGTAATTCTTCTCGACTTCATCAATCGCATAATTAATCATTTGGATAATGTCAAAACCAATCGCGTTATTTGGTGAATGGAATTCAAGCAAGGCAACACCATCGCCGAGATCAATCAGGCTGGCGCCGCTGTTTTTCTTAATAACTCCTTTTTGCTTTTTGAGCTGCTTCAAGTTAATCGCTTTCTCATTAACAGCGACTTCCTTGTAGTCTCCATTTATATAGAAGAGCGTGCCATTCTCCCCTTCTTTATAGAAGGAGGTGTGGCCAGCTTCAAGCATTTCTTTCACCCACGCAGGAACCGTCATACCCTCTTCTTCCATCTTAGCTACAGATTTCTCAACCCCAATGGCATCCCAGATTTCAAACGGCCCAAGCTGCCAGCCGAAGCCCCACTTCATCGCTTGGTCAATTGCGACGATATCATCTGCAATCTCACCTAATAATTGTGCTGAGTACACAAGTGTTGGGCTAGTGATATTCCACAATAATTCCCCCACGCGGTCTTTCGCATAGACAAGTGATTTCAATTTACGAGCTGCGCCTTTCGCCTGCTTCGCCATCTCTAGTGATGGCGCTTTCAGTTTCTTGCGCTCTGTATATTCAAGCGTAGATGGGTCCAGCTCAAGAATCTCTTTCCCCTTCTTTAGGTAGAATCCTTGGCCTGATTTGCTTCCGAGCCATCCATTTTCAAGCATTTTTGTCATGAACTCTGGTATTTCAAATACGTTCTTTTCTTTTTCATTGCTGACATTGTCATAGACATTCCTCGCAACATGCGCAAATGTATCAAGACCGACTACATCAAGCGTTCTAAATGTCGCACTCTTCGGACGTCCAATCAGCGGGCCTGTTACAGAATCAACCTCGCCAACACTGTAACCCCTTTCAATCATTTCCTGGACAGTGACGAGCAAGCCATAGGTTCCAATTCGGTTCCCGATGAAGTTCGGTGTATCCTTCGCCTCTACGACTCCTTTGCCAAGTACATCCTCACCAAACAATTTCATCGCCTTTAAGACCTGCGGGTCGGTATCCTTTGTCGGGATAATCTCCAATAGCTTTAAGTACCGCGGCGGATTAAAGAAGTGAGTTCCAAGGAAATGCTTCCGGAAGTCCTCTGAGCGTCCTTCTGCCATCGCTTCGATTGAAATGCCGGATGTATTGGAACTGATAATCGACCCAGGCTTTCTATATTCATCTATTTGAGCAAATACACTTTGTTTAATATCCAATCTTTCAACAACTACCTCAATGATCCAATCACAGTCACCGATATTCGGTAGGTCGTCCTCGAAATTTCCTGCTTCGATTAATGATAGGTTTTTCTTTGAAGTCAGTGGTGCAGGCTTTTGTTTGACTAATTTTTGAATCGCTGTTTGGGCTAGTCGGTTACGAACTTGCTTATCTTCGAGTGTAAGCCCCTTCTTTTGTTCGTCTCCAGAAAGCTCTCTCGGAACGATATCTAGTAGCTTAACTGGAATCCCCAGATTGGCTAAATGTGCGGCAATCCCAGATCCCATTACTCCGGAGCCTAATACGGCTGCTTTTTTAATTTGAAGGTTCAACATTAATCCCCCTTTAATTTGAATGAATGCTCATTCATTTTTAACTCAAAAAAATTTGAAAATTAATATCCTATATTTATAAATATAAGAGATATTTGTAAATTCTGCAATGAAAAAGCCATAAAAATGGTATTTTTGTTTTGCATCATTTAGTAAAAGCTATATGTGGAGGTGATTCACTAATGGCTCGATTAAAGAAAAATCCATCTAAAGCAGGTGTCAGTGCGGCAAGCGTGAAAGGAGACGCTGGACCGCATGTAGAAAAGCGTTATGGAAAGTCCAACAGCCAGAATAGTCAATTCAAAAAATAATGGACCCCATACCATTATATGAATGGTACAGGGCCCATGAACCTTGTTTGCCTAATTAAACGGTGTACATTTTATTATATTCCATGGAAACCCTTGTTCCTGCTTTTCCTTCAAGGGCTTCCACAACTTGATCAAGGGAGGTAATGATTGTTGTTCTGCCTTCCCTTGATTCTGCGAATTGAATGGCGGCCTCAACCTTTGGAAGCATGCTTCCCGGTGCGAATTGCCCTTCCGCCGCATATTCTTTTAACTGTTCCGTACCAACTTCTTCAAGCATCAGCTGGTTCGGTTTATTGAAATTGATATAAATATTGTCTACAGCTGTAAGAATGAGGAAAACATCCGCATCAACAAGCTCAGCTAGCTTCTCTGAAGCAAAGTCCTTATCAATTACAGCCTCGACTCCGATTAATTCTCCATTCTTTTCTACGACCGGTATTCCGCCGCCGCCTGTTGAGATGACAATTTTGCCGTCTTCAACAAGTGTATTGATGCTTTTATGCTCTTGAATGCTGATCGGCTTTGGTGAAGGAACTACCTTTCTCCAGCCGCGTCCTGCGTCCTCTTTTACAGAAGCCCCTGTTTCGGACATCATTTTTTCTGCTTCTTCTTTTGTATAGAAAGGACCAATCGGCTTTGTCGGATGAATGAAGGCAGGATCATTCTCGTCAACCACTACTCGTGTAACAATGCCGACAACCTCTTTATCCAGCCCCTTTTTGGCTAATGCTTTATCCATTGCATTTTCTAGCCAATACCCGATCATCCCTTGGGACATTGCACCGCATGTATCGAGAGGCATTGCTGGATTCTTTTCACTGTCCGCTGCTTTTTGCTGCAAAAGAATATTGCCGACCTGCGGACCGTTCCCATGAGAGATTAAAATATCATTTCCTTTCTCGACAAGGCCGACAAGCTGTTCGGCTGTCTTCTCAAGCGCCTTTTGCTGTGCTTTAGCACTCGCATCTCCAGACTGTATAGCATTGCCTCCGAGAGCAATGACAATCTTTTGCCTTTTCATAAAAGAATTCCTCCTACCGTATCAAATGAATGGATTAAATTGTAATGCCTCCAGTGATCAATTCATAAATAGCCATGACCGCAAAGATAATAAGTGCGGCAGAAATCGCCAAGTCTGATTTGGTGAATACTTGTTTCACATTGGCTTCTTTTTGAACGAGATAATAAATAATGATACCTGGTGCATAGAGCAGCATAGTTAATAGTAGGTAACCGACACCGGCTGCATAGACCATCCAGATAGCATAGACGCTCGCAACAATCCCGACAACGAGATTCTTCGTACGATCGGCTGCTTTATCTTGAATGGAATATTTCAATTGATAGAATGCTGTGAAAGCATATGGAATCAAAATAGCTGATGATGCTAATGAGAATGCAAAGTTATACGCTTCCTCAGATACTAGGAATGTAAGTAAGAATACTTGGATTAATCCGTTTGTCAGCCATAGAGAATTGGATGGCGCACCATTCTTGTTCACTTTTGCAAACCAAGATGGGAATAATTTTTCTTTACCTGCCAAATATGGAATTTCAGCTGCAAGCATTGTCCAGCCTAACCAAGCTCCCAATACGGAAATGATCAAGCCAAGGTTGATGACAATAGCACCCCAAGGACCAACAATACTTTCAAGTACATAGGCCATGGAAGGGTTGCTTAACCCAGCTACATCTGCTCGAGCCATAACACCCATAGACAAGAAGGAAATTAAAATATAAATAATGAGCGTACTTACCAAACCGATAACAGTTGCTTTACCGATATCTTTTTTGTCTTTGGCACGAGTTGAAAGAACAACCGCTCCCTCAATACCAATGAATACCCATAATGTAACTAGCATTGTGCTTTTTGATTGAGCCATGACATCAGCGAATTGGAATCCGCCGCCTGTTCCCCAGAAATCATCGATGAAAATATCTGCATGAAAAGCAAAAATACCGATAATAATGAATAGGAAAATAGGAACAAGCTTAGCGATTGTTGTCACGACGTTAACAAGCGCTGCAGAGTGTACACCGCTTAATACAAGACCATGAACGAACCATAAAAGTATACTTGCCCCGATAATGGCAGCAATCGTTTGGCCGCCTTCAAAGATTGGGAAGAAATAACCGATGGATGAGAATACGAGTGTCGCATAGGCTACGTTTCCGAGCCAAGCAGAAATCCAGTACCCCCAAGCACTGTTAAACCCTAGGAATTTACCAAAACCTGCTGTAGCATAGCTAAATACCCCGCCATCCAGGTCAGGGCGTTTTTCATTCAAGTTTTCAAAAGAGAATGCTAGAGCAATCATCCCGATACCTGTGATGACCCAACCAATGATTGTGGCACCAGGTGATGCGGCTCCTGCCATGTCGGAGGCTAAGTTAAATGCTCCGCCGCCAATCATGGAACCGACAACAATCGCGATTAACGAAACCAAACCTAACTTCTTGTTACCATCCATTGTTTCTCACCTCTTTGATAAATTGTGAAGGCAGGGAAGCAAATCCCCGCCTCCTGATCTATGTGATTAATCAATATCACCCAATGTTAGGGCCATTACAGCCTTGATTGTGTGCATACGGTTTTCCGCTTGATCAAATACTTTAGAGTGTTTGCTGCGGAATACCTCATCTGTCACTTCCATTTCACTTAATCCGTGTTTTTCATGCACTGCACGGCCATAGGAAGTTTCTAGATCATGGAATGCTGGCAAGCAGTGAAGGAAAATAACATTATCATTGCCTGTTTTTCTAATCATCTCCATGTTCACTTGATATGGAGAAAGCAAGGCGATGCGTTCTGCGAATTTATCCTCTTCACCCATGGATACCCAAACATCTGTATAAATGACATCTGCTCCATTTACCGCTTCATCAACATCTGCTGTAATGGTTACACGTCCACCAGATTTCTCTGCCAATTCTCTTGCTGTCTCAACGATAGAGCTTTCAGGGAATAAAGATTCAGGAGAGCAAATTCTCACATCCATACCGACGATTGCTCCGCCAATCAGCAAGCTGTTTGCAACATTATTGCGGCCGTCTCCGACATAGACAAATTTCGCACCTTTTAAGTGGCCGATATTTTCTTTAACAGTTAAGAAATCTGCTAATGTTTGAGTCGGATGCCACATATCTGTCAAGCCATTCCATACTGGAACACCAGAGTGTTCAGCCAATAACTCTACTTTAGAATGCTCGAATCCGCGGAACTCAATTCCGTCAAACATTCTGCCAAGAACCTTTGCTGTATCTTCAATAGATTCTTTCTTTCCAAGCTGAATATCATCTTTACCCAAGTATTCAGGGTGTGCTCCTAGATCGATACAAGCAACTGTGAAAGAGCAGCGAGTTCTTGTTGATGGTTTTTCAAAAAGAAGGGCAATGTTCTTGCCAGCCATATAATGATGCGGAATGCCTTGTTTCTTCATTTCTTTCAAATTAGCCGCAAAATCAATCATGTATAATAATTCTTCTTCAGAAAAATCCTTTTCACATAAGAAACTTCTTCCTTTGAAATCTGGTTTTGTTACTAGCATTTAGACGATTCCCCTTCCATAAATGGTGAATGATTTATCTTTTAGTCGTAATTAAATATCCTCGCGTACAATCGGCATGCTCATGCAGCGTGGGCCCCCACGACCGCGGGATAATTCCGAGCTTTTGACTTCAATAACCTTAATGCCGTGTTCACGTAAGCATTGGTTAGAAATATAGTTTCGATCATATGTAACAACCACACCTGGTGCAATCGCAAGCGTGTTGGATCCATCATTCCATTGTTCACGCGCAGCTGCGATTTCATCACCGTTACCGCAAAGAATCAGGTCAAGCTCAGAAAGATTCAAGACTTCTTTCAACGCCTCTTGAAGGTTTGTGCGGTGAGTGACATTTACATGGTTTTCATCTTCACCTTTTTCAAGGATATAGATATTCATTTTACCGCCTGGGCCTTGAATCATTGGATGCATGGTGAAGCTATTATGGTCGACCATCGTGAAGACAGTGTCCAAATGCATGAATGCACGGCTTTTTGGAATTTCAATGGCTACGACTTTCTTAACTTTGTCTTGTTTAGGATGTTTGAATAGGTTCAAAGCCAAGCGCTCAATGGCTTTAGCAGATGTACGTGCTGATACGCCAATCGCAATGACTTCTTCACTCAAGACAAGCTCATCGCCGCCCTCAATTGGATTATGATAATTGCGATCAAGCCAAACTGGAATATCATGACCCGCAAATCTTGGGTGATGCTTAATGATATATTCCATGAACATAGATTCACGGCGACGAGCAGGCTCTCTCATATTATTAATAGTTAAGCCATTGCCGATTGAAGCAGCAGGGTCGCGTGTGAAATAAAGGTTTGGCATTGGATCGGTGTAGAATGGATAATGATCCTCCATCATTTCATACAAATGTTTTCTCTTCTCAATCTCAAGCTCATTCTTGCGAATACCGGCCATAATTTTATTGACCATATCGAGATTAGAGAATGATAATAAATACTCTTGAAGATTCTCAAAAGTTTGAGGACTTGTCGCATTGCTTTCTTTTAGCATACGGCCGACAAATTCCTTTTTAATTTCCGGGTTGGTTAATGATTCGGCCACCAAGTTTTCAAGGTACAAAACTTCAATGCCCTGGTCTTGCAAGGTCTTAGCAAAATAATCATGTTCTTCTTGGATTTTAGGTAAATAAGGGATATCATCGAAAAGCAATCTCTCTAGATATTCCGGGGTTAAGTTTTCTACTTCTTGACCTGGACGTTTTAACATCACAGTTTTTAATTTCCCAATTTCTGAAGTTACATGAATAGGGGTGCTCAATCTCCTTACCTCCCGCGTTTGATTTAACTTACAAGTTAATTATAAGAAACACTCCATTTTAAAATTGTGATAATTTTCACATAAAAAGTGTGTAAAATCTCACAAAATTCTTTATAATTAGCGAAATAACCGTATGATTATTTAAACACCATCTAAGAAAGCGCTTACCTAAAACGAAAAATTGAATAAAAAGCTGTATAATACACATCTTCTATTCAAAAAAATTTTTTTAATGACTTAGCGTAACCATCCGATTTTCTACTACTTTTGCCTGTTCCTTCGTTTTGCAAATAATGAGGCATGTATCATTCCCGCAGATTGTGCCAGCTTTTTCTGTCCAATCCAGCTCATCCAATACTGCTCCAATTGTTTGAGCATGGCCAGGCAGCGTCTTTAAAATGATAAAATACTCAATTCGCTCCATTCCAATTAGCGCATCTTCTAGCTTTTTACGTAATTTCATCGTATCTAAATATTTATACTCAGCTATGAAACCATATCGGGTACCGCCCGATTTCGCAGGATATTTTGCTAGGTTCAGTTCGCGAATATCCCTTGAGATCGTTGCCTGTGTTACCTCAAGCCCATTCTTCGCCAATTCCTCCACAAGCTGTTCCTGTGTCTTAATTTCATTTTGAGTAATCACTTTCTTTATTAAGGCATGTCTTTCTTTCTTGTTCATCATCGTCATCCTTTCTCATGTTGAACTGCATAAGAGGCCTATCCCCATTTGACTGGACATAGACCTCCCCCTTTAGCCTTCTATATAAAATGTCGGTATCTCACCCTTATCCGCCATATCTTCAGGAGAGAAGGTTACCTTTACAGCTTTCTTCTCACGCTGCTGCAAATAAGCCGTCTCAACCTTTTTTGCCTTCAAGCCTGCTTCCTTTGGAAATACGAGACTGATATGCTGGGAATGATGCTGGAAATTCCGAAGGACAATCGAGCATTCCACCATTCCGTTATCCGTCAATTCTGTGCATGAGCTTTCATCCTGAATATAGACGACGGCCTCCGCACCTGATTGGCCGGAATGCGCATATACCTCTTCCCCCATTTCGAAAAGGTTGTTAAAGGCAATAGACGGTACGATGACAGCCAATATCAAGACAGCCGGCTCCATAAAACGATATTTCCTTCGATGGGCAGGATATTCCTCGGCAAACCATTTCACGAGCAGCAATACGCCAATAAATTGGATAAAGGCAGCCAGCAGCCATATATTAGAGAGACCCAGAAATCCCTCCGTTGGCAATGAGAACTCTTCAAACAACTGGCTTCCGACCATTGACTTCTGACCTGGAAACTGTAGTACAAGAGCCAGACCAGTCACATAGACAACGGCTCCCAATACATTATAGGACACTTTAATCATTGTAGCACTTCCATTCTAGCCAATGTTATTAGTCCTATAATACTGGTTATATATGTGTGTTTTCAAATAATATGTATCTTAAGACCTATATAACTAGTTTTTCAAAATATTGGGGCTCGTGTATGTAAATCATTTTCTCCTTGATGGTTAGTTTTTTTTCCCGTTTCAATTTATTAATGACAAGGCTGGCCGTTTCTCTTGATGTACCTGACAGCACCGATAACTTAGAAGTTGTAAAAGGAAAATCAATTCGTATATAATCTGGATACTCTACTCCAAGGTCCATCATTAAATAAGAAATTGAATTTAACACCCTCTCCTGTGCATTAGGAATAATGCCATGCTGTATTCGCTTCTCCTGCCCTTCGAGAATTTTTCCATATTCCTTAATTACTTTTTGCAGCAGCCGATTATGCTTGGACAAAAAGCTTTCAAACACATCTGTAGACAGGTAGACAACATGGATATCTGTTTCGGCAATAGCAGAATGACAATATTCCTTGCTTCCCGTAAATAAGCCATTATAAGGAAACAACGTATCCTTCTTTATGTATTGATTATATTGCATACTGCCCTGCTTATTTGACTTTTCCAGCGTGACATAACCATCAAGCAAATAATAGATTCTTTGCCTCGGATCTCCCTGCCAAAAAAGATACTGTCCCTTCTTGAGTGTTCTTTCGTATAAAAATGGTTCTAATACACTTAAATCTTGCTTACTTAAAGACGAGAACAATTCCTTTCCCTTAATAAGATCAATGATTTCACCGCTCATAATGTACACCCGCTTCATCCTATTTTTGTGCTTGCTTCATTGTCCTGATTCTTGTTTCAAACATTTCTGCAATACCCATCAATTGTTGACAGACGGAACTGTACTTCCTTGCTACCTTTATTGTATTACGAGTAATTAGTACTAAATGATCTCTGAATTTATTATATCAAAATAATAAAATGGTATGTAGAGAGTTTCCTACATACCATTCATGTTTTAGATGATTCATTTATACAAATCGAGCTTGATTAAGCTGGCTCAAAGCATCATTCAGCAAGCTCTCCCACCCTGCCTGACTAACAGCAACCATTGAGGATGTACCGATATTTACATTAAATTCACCTAGATCTCCAGTCAATTTGTAGTAGTCGCCTAATTTAAGAAGTTCCTTATGCAGGGTCCTTTCAAGATCAATAGCTTCATTGCCAAATAGTCCGGATAAGATCACACCAAATAGATTGCCGTCAAGCTTCACAGCTTTTCCTCCATATCGCTCAATCACTCTCAACACTTCTGCTGCATCCTTCAAGAGATTCTTTCCTACGGAAAAATCTATCATCCGTCTTGCCTCAAAGGAAAAATCCAAGGTAATAATCATCAATGTTACGGGTGTGCCCGATTTCCTTGAAAATTCCCATAATTCCGTCAAATAAGAGCGGAAATACCTGGAATTGGGCATATTTAATGAACAGTCTGTCAGAGCTAATACCTGAAGCTCTTCATTTTTCTTCAAAAGACGAAAAACATTTTCTTTCTGTTCAGTTATTTCAAGAAAACCTACCAAAACCTTCTCCATCTCTCCTGTCCCATTCAGCACAGGAGTAGCAGATGCTTCAATCCAGATACTCTTGTTCAATGATGGATGTGATAGTCTCATCGTTCTTTTCTTACTATGGTTTCTTGTATTAAACGTCACAGTGAGCGGCATATCCTCTATGAGAATACCTTTACCTTGATCATCTGTGATTTCCCACTCCGTGTTCAACAGTGGAAAAGGCGATGCTAGTTGCTCCTTAGAGAACATGTTCAAAATATCCAGAGCTACTTCATTCATTTCACACACATTTCCATTCCGGTCATAGATAATCACACCATAGTCAATCTCGTTCATACCAATAGCCCAATCCTCTTTTTCCACTGAGCTTTTCCATCCTCCTGAGAAAATGGCGGTACAGAGCAGAGCAATAAGAAGTAATACAAGTATAAGTGTCGGCAGCCAATGCACATAAAGGACAGACTCTGTCCAGTGGTAAAGCGCTGCCATTTGAAGAATGCTGAAAAAGAATAATAGCATAATTATGTACAGAAAAATCTTCCTCCATTGCTCTTCCATCATCTCTACTATCTTTCGCTTCATATTTGGCCACCAAAACTTTCCCTCGTATTTATCATTTTCTACATTAGGCCTGTATTCTTTTTATCTTTCTATTTATCATAGGTTAGTTCACAGTATATTTCTACCATTTTTTCATATTGTCCTACAAAGAAAAAAGAAGGGATGAATCCCTCCTTTTCTTCATGAAGTTGAAAACATATATTTCTTATGGTGATATCGGATGCTGAAAATCAGTCCTAGTGCCATCATATTACCAAGGAGTGAACTCCCCCCATAGCTTAAGAATGGCAATGGAATACCAGTGATTGGCAATAAGCCGATCGTCATTCCAATATTCTCGAACACGTGGAAGGTCAGCATGCAAATGACACCGACGCAAATATACGTATTATATTCATTCTTCGTTTCAAGTCCGATTTTAGTCATATTATAGACAAGCATAAAGTAAAGAATAATCACAATGCTTGCACCAAGGAAGCCATATTCCTCGCCAATGACAGCAAAGATAAAGTCTGTATGCCCCTCCGGCAGGTACACTTCACGGTTCCCAAATCCTTTGCCCGAGGTCGTTCCTGACCCAATGGCCAGTAAGGATTTAATTAATTGATACCCCTCTGAGGAGGTATAATTGTACGGATCCAGCCACGCATAAATCCGGCCAAATTGGTATTGTTTCACGTGGAAGTATTTCTCCATAATATCTGGATGCCAGACAACGAGATAAAAAATCACGCCAACCAGCAGGAAGCCTCCCCCGAACATCGGCACGAGCATCTTCCATGTTATCCCTGATACGAATATCATTCCAATCATGATGGCAATCATAACGAGTGAGGTTCCAAGGTCAGGCTGCTGCATGACGAGCAATAATGGTGCTCCTGTCGTTAATCCTATCTTCATCAGCAGTATAAAATCCGTCTGCAAAGTCCTGATACGGTGCTTTGCATGATGGTTTTGTATAAGGGCTGACAAGGCCATAATCAAAAATACCTTCATCATCTCCGAAGGCTGGATAGAACCCACCCCTGGGAATTGATACCAGCTCTTTGCCCCATTTCGAATCGGTGCCAAGGTTTCTGGAGCTACAATAAGTCCGAGTAAGAGAAGGAGACCAAAGCCATATAAATACCATGACATCTTCTTCAGCTGATCCGCATCCAATGTCATAATTAAAAAGGCAATTGTCAATCCGACCACGTACCACATGATTTGTTTTACGACAAAGTTTTCCCCATACTGACCGGTTGTCTGGGCACTATATATGGCCAGACAGCTCGTGACAAATAGAAGGAAAATGATGAACAAAAGACCGTAATCGATCTTAGACGTGAAATTTCGATTATTATTGTTAGACATGTAAACCCACCATATTCATCCTAAAGTTAAGGTAAAGCCATACCCCTTATTATACTTGAACAGGCTAAAATCACAACTTAAAGGATATCAGCCAATTTTATAACCTAAAGTTAATATTATACACTTTTTGATACCAATGAGCATCCATTTCTTTTTTGCACACCATTTTGTACCAGTTTCAGATTTCCCGTTATTAAGAAAAATAAAGAGGGTAAAGAGAAAAAAGCGAAGAAAGAAGGAGGAGTATGTCATGGAACGAAAATCGAAACAAACATTCCAGCATACATATATTCCTTTAACCTCCATGACCAGCGGAATGGGGATTGAAGTCAAGGAAGATATTTATGTACTGAACACCCAGATTGTGAATGTTATATTAGTCGGCCAGCCGAACCAAGAGGACTTCGTGTTAGTGGACGCAGGAATGCCCAAGGCCGATGATGAGATTATCGAAGCTGTCGAAAAACGCTTCGGCGAAGGCAGCAAGCCGAAGGCCATTATTCTGACACACGGGCACTTCGATCATGTCGGGGCACTCGAGGCCTTGCTTGAGAAATGGGATATCCCCGTTTATGCACACAAACTGGAGCTTCCCTACTTAACCGGACAGCGCAATTACCCTGAACCGAATACAAAGGCTGCCGGCGGACTTGTACCAGACATCGCCCGTTTCTTCCCGAATCATGGTATTGACATAGGCAATAAGGTACAGCCATTGCCAGACGACGGAACCGTTCCTTATATGCCCGGCTGGCAATGGCTACACACACCCGGTCATACACCTGGCCACGTCTCTCTCTTCCGTGAAGAAGATTGCTTCCTGATTGCCGGGGATGCTTTCGTTGGAGTTAAACAAGAATCCTTATATAAGGTTCTTACGCAGAAGCAGGAGATCAGCGGGCCGCCAGCCTACTTCACTACTGACTGGGAAGCTGCTCGTGAATCCGTCCGAAGACTGAATGACTTGAAACCTAAATATGCTGTCACTGGCCATGGGCTGCCGTTGTTAGAAGAATATTTATCACATAAGCTGGATGAACTTGCTGTACATTTTGATGAAATAGCCAAGCCCCAGAAGCGTATATATGAAGAAACATGAATAAAGAAAAGGAACCACTCCCGAATGCTTCACCAGGATGGTTCCTTTCTTGTTAACCCTGCTTGCTGCAGGAATTATGAGCGTTCCCAAGGACGATTAGTATTAAAGAATTCTGCGAGTTCTTTACTTTGCTTACGGTGTTCCTTCCGTTTAGCTGCTCTAAAGGCTGCAGTTTCGTTCAATTTCTTTTCTTCTTCCGTTTCCGGAATGACTTTTGGCACTCGTGTCGGCT
The DNA here is from genome assembly GCF_051873915.1 of Pradoshia sp. Taxonomy (NCBI): domain Bacteria; kingdom Bacillati; phylum Bacillota; class Bacilli; order Caryophanales; family Bacillaceae; genus Pradoshia; species Pradoshia sp. The sequence continues at coordinate 21,472 of NZ_JBJEFJ010000086.1, read as the reverse complement.
TTCCGCTCTCATCCATCGCAACAAATGTCAAGAAGGCTGTGGCAGCTATTTTGCGTTCACCTGTCATTAAATGCTCGGCAGTGACCTTAACGAACACTTCCATGGAACTATTCCCTGTCCAGCTCACATAGGACTCCAAGCAGACAGAATCCTCCGGAGAGATAGGAGCTAAGAAATCGACAGAGTCGGTAGAAGCCGTTACAACAGCGTTCCGACAATGCCGCGTCGCCGAGATAGAAGCTGTCATATCAATATCACTCATAAGTTTTCCGCCAAATAATGTGTTATGATCATTTACATCACTCGGAAAGATTCGGCTTGTTTTTACTACTCTGGATTCATTACACGTTTTTGTTTCCATTATCCTCTTACCTTCTTTCTAGAAAACCAAATGCCAGTCATTGGCAGGATTTGAATAACAATATTTAATTTTAACAAACTATAAAATACGAATCAAATAACGGTGATTACTGTGAAATATGGTTTCATGTTTATTTTATATTTCTGGAGGGGTCCCATATGAACAAAGCTGATTTAAACGAAGCGCTGCAGGCTGAAAAAGCCAGATTAGCAGACATCGTTTCCTTAATAGAGAAAAGAGCTGAGTCTGTGAGAAATTCACAGGGCGGAGTCAGACAGGATGTAACAGAGATCCGCCAAACCTTCTGGGACGACGTAACCGTTAATATTGACGACCCGGAGGACGCTGTGGAAACACTGGCGAGTATCCGCCAGCAGGCAGAGCTCTTGTCCGAACGTGAACGGGCACACGGCCATATGAGCAGACAGCTGAAGACATTGAATCTCCTCAAGGATTCTCCTTATTTTGGACGTGTTGATTTTCACGAAGAAGGAGAAGCAATCACTGATATTGTCTATCTCGGCATTTCATCATTGATGGATGATGCGAAGGAGAATTTCCTTATTTATGACTGGCGGGCACCAATCTCAAGCATTTATTATGACTATTCGCCCGGACCTGCTCAGTATGAAACACCTGGCGGCATCATCAAAGGAGAAATGGAGCAGAAAAGGCAATACATTATTAAGGGTGGACAGCTGAAAAGCATGTTCGATACAGGCATTACAATTGGGGATGAAATTCTGAAGGAAGTGCTTGGCAAAAATGCAGATAGCCAGATGAAGAATATCGTTGCCACCATCCAAAAGGAACAAAATACGTTGATTCGAAATGACAAAAAGCGCTACCTTGTCGTTCAAGGGGCAGCCGGCAGCGGCAAGACGTCCGCCGCCCTGCAAAGGGTTGCCTTCCTTCTATACCGGCATGTTCATGAGATTAAGGCTGATAATATCCTGCTCTTTTCCCCTAACCCGCTATTTAGCAGCTACACAGCCACTGTTCTTCCATCACTCGGAGAAGACAATATGCAGCAGGTTACCTTCTTTGATTACATGGCGAAAATGATTGGGGACGACTATGAAGTCAGCGACCCGTTTGAGCAAATGGAATACGTCCTGCATGAGGAAGATGATGATTTCTACGAGGCTAGACTTGAAGCCATCCGCTACAAAAATACACTGGAATTTAAGGCACTGCTTGACCAATATATCCAATCTCTCAGCCATGCCGGGCTTCAGTTCAGAAATATCAATTTGCGTAAGAAGACACTGATAACGTCTTCTGCTATAGCTGACTATTTTTATTCCCTTGATTCATCGCTCTCCATCCAGAACCGCCTAGAGTTTGTAAAGGACTGGCTTCTAAAGGAACTGTACAAAATCGAAAAATTGGAGCGCCGTTCCGAATGGGTAGAGGAGGAGATTGAGCTTCTGGATACAGCAGACTACACCAAAACCTTCCAGTTTTTGCGCAAAAGGAAATCCTATACAGAGGAGACATTTGATGATTTTGACAGGGAACAGCAAGAGCTGGCCAAAAAGGTTACCCATAAATACTTCAAGCCGATTCGAATAGCCGTTAAGCAATTCCGTTTCTTGAATGTCAAGAAGATGTACAAAGACTTGTTTCAGGAAAATATCGCTGAGCAGCTGAAAATGGAAGCTTCTATTCCAGCCAGCTGGGGAGAGATTGGCGGAATTACCCTTAAGGAAACAGGTCAAAATCGCCTTCCATATGAAGATGCTGCTCCGTATCTATACTTTAAAGAAGAGCTTGAAGGGGTGAGAACAAACAGACTGATTCGCTACCTTTTCATTGATGAAGCACAAGATTACTCTGCCTTCCAGCTCGAAGTCATTCAACGGCTCTTTCCAAATGGGCGCATGACGATATTAGGAGATATGAATCAAGCCATTTACGCCCATTCCTACGGAGCACCGACACTGCTGTCAGAGGAACTTTACCCAGCCGACGAAACGGAAAGAATTATCTTATTGAAGAGCTATCGTTCCACACGCCAAATCATTGACTTCACCAGTGCCATTCTAGGTGATATTCAGATTCAGCCCTTCAATCGAAATGGAATGCTTCCTGTCCTCTATCAACGAACCGACATTGATGCATCCTTTAAGCTGATCACTCAGCTGCTAAAGAGCCTGCAGGAGGCTGGACACCAAACCATCGCTATTATATGCAAAACACAATACGAGGCGGATATGGCCTTTGAAAGGTTAAAAGGGATTGAATTCGTTCAACTGATGGACAAATCCATTTACAGCTTCACAAAGGGCATTCTCATTCTTCCAGCCTATTTGGCAAAAGGGATTGAATTCGATGCAGTTATTATCTTTAATGCATCGAAGGATCAATACTATCGTGAACAAGAACGGAACTTATTCTATACAGCCTGTACGCGTGCGATGCATGAGCTCCACCTTCTTTCATGCGGAGAGCCAAGTCCATTTATCAAAGATGTTCCTAATAACTTATATGAATTAAGATGACCAAATGACATACAAAATCCCCTCGCACATTGGCTGCGAGGGGATTTATTCTTACCTTCTTATGGATGACCAGGCAAGTAGATGGTGAATGTTGTGCCTTCCTTCGGCTTGCTCTTGACCCGTATCGAGCCATGCATGGACTTCACAATCCGATAGACAGCTACCATCCCTAAGCCCGTACCCTTGACACCTTTAGTAGAAAAATAAGGCTCACCAAGCCGGCTGATCTGTTCATCATTCATCCCGATTCCTGTATCAGATATGGTAATATTAATTCCTTTCTTGATTGGCTCTGCCTTCAAAATCAGGACACCGCCCTCCTGCATGGATTCAATTGCATTCTTTACGAGATTAACGAAGCATTGCTGGAATAAATGCTTTTCTCCATTCACGTAAAACACAGGTACATGACATTGAATAAAGACCGCATTCATATTCGCAAGCGGCTTCACAATTTCAATCACCTTGAGAATCTCAGATTGGATTTCAATGGTTTCCTGCAGTTCCATAGAAGGCTTTGCAAAGGCAAGATAATCATTGATGATATTCTCTGCCCGATTCAATTCAGATATGGCTATATCAATAAATTGCTGCTTCTTCTCTGCCGGCAGGTTATCATCACTCTTTAATAATTGCAAAAACCCCTTTGTTGCTGTTAAAGGGTTGCGAACTTCATGAGAGATTGATGCGGCCAAATGACTGACAGCCTGAAGTTTCTCCGTGTTGATGATCTCCCGCTTCAGCATTCTGCTCCTCTTTAAATTCTCCATATAATACACTAAGCCGAGAAGTCCTCCTATATAGACAAGCATATAGAGAATGCTGTCGAGCCATGTCCACCTATTGGAGAAAAGGCCGTTCGCCAAGGACATACTGATAATGGAGGAAATCAGCGCAATTAAAAAGGCTTGCGTATATTTCTTTTTTATTGGAATCTTAATATAGATTTTTCGTAAATAGAGTGAGATTAACAAAGGCGGCAAACTCGTCATGATGGTATAAAGTCCTTGCAAAGGATGGATCAATGTCGACATGACAGTTAAAAGAATAAACAGCATGGTTCCTATCCAGGCACGACCATACAGTACTCCGATAATCACAACCAGATCCCCGATATGCAGGGAGAGGGATGAATTTATTTCAGAAACAAAAAATAGCCTATTGATGAGGAGGCTGCCAGCAAGCGCGATAAATAAGGCCAAATAGTTGTTATTTTCGTCCGTTTCCCTTTTTACCTGCCAAAAATAATTAATTTGTACGCAGATCAAGATGATAAACAAGTTGATGATGAAACTTTCAACAAGGTCATTGATCATATTTTTCTCCCTTTTGAATAGGTTGGCTTATAATGAAGTTTAGTGGAAAATAAATGCAATGTAAATGTAAAATGACATTTTTTTCTAAATATTCTTACAGTAATATATTTTGTAACTCCAAATATTCGAGTCTATCCGTCTTTTTTCCCCTTTTTATCATTTATTCCCCTATATTTCTTCACCATAAAACCGTTGTTACTTTTTTCTATTGATTATCATGATCATCAGTAAATATGAATGTCCTATCTCCTGTCGAATCCCATCTTAACTTCGGAGATATTCCTTATCATTTTGGATAATGCTAAGGGATCACGAAATGAACTGTCCATGCACCTATCCAACTTTAACTATATTTAAATAATCTATACTTTCTAGCTCATCTTAAGGAAATACAGGCATAAAGAAAGACAGATTCTGACGAATCTGTCTGAATAGCCTAAAGAAACTTGAGTCTATCAAGCTTCTTTAGCGAAATCTTCTCTATTCAAATAACGTTTACTATCCTAGGGGGAAAGATAGCAACAATTATTCACAAAGGGTTATGTTATTGCTCTGTTACCGTTACGGATACGGTTTTTTCCGCTCCATCACGGTATAGTTTGATTTTTACGGTATCCCCGCTCTTTGTATGGCTGTATAGGTATTTTCTGAACTCACTGAGAGTCGAAACCTCTGTATCATCGACTGAGACGATCACATCATATGTTGCGATGCCAGCTTTATCAGCAGGTGACCCAGCTTCAACTTGCGTAACCACCAGCCCTTCTGACACGTCAGCTGGAAGGTTAAGCTGACGCTCCAGTACGTATTGCGGAATCTCTGCAATAGACTGCAAGCCTACGCCCACATAAGCGCGTTGGACGGATCCGTCAGCAAGCAGATCATTCACAATTGTTTTGACCTCTTGAGTTGGGATGGCAAATCCAATCCCTTCTACATCTTCCGAGGAGATTTTCATACTGTTGATTCCAATGACCTGACCGCTTGAGTTCACAAGTGCTCCTCCGCTGTTCCCTGGGTTGATGGCAGCATCCGTCTGGATAACATCCATATCCCATTCACCAGCTGATGTAGAAACAGTCACTGTACGCTGCAGGCCGCTGATAATTCCTTGTGTCACTGAACCAGAGAAATCTAAGCCAAGCGGATTTCCGATAGCAAGCACTTCCTGTCCGACACTCAATTTATCGGAATCCCCGAATTCTGCTACCTTCGTGACATTCTTACTGCTGATTTGCAAGACGGCAAGGTCTGTCAGCGCATCTGTACCAACAAGCTTAGCTTCCACTTTTGTTTCATTAGCTAAATATACTTCAATGGTATCAGCATCTTCAATTACGTGATTATTCGTAACAATATAGGCATAATCGCCTTCCTTCTTAAAGATGACACCTGAACCAGTTCCGCTTTCTTCCTTGTCTGAGCTCTCCCCTTCAGTGGTCGGTAATCCATAGTTATAGTAGTTTTCTGTGCTCATTTTCTGGATATTGACGACCCCCACAACAGCAGGGGATACTTCTTCGATCATCTTAATTGTGTCACTTGTGGAAATGGCTGTCTCATCAATTTGCAGCCCATCCTTATCATCAACTTGGGCAACGGCAGTTTCAACTGATTCTACGGTTCCATCTCCGCTGCCAGGCAGGAATCCGGTTAAATCAACAAATCCAAAATAAGAACCAGAGCCAAGGACAATCGCTCCTCCAAGAATGGCTGTAATCACAGGTGTAAGCCATCTTTTTCTGCTTTTCGATGACTGGCTTTCATGAGGCTCTTGTTTGTCCGGTTGTTCGTTGCTAATAACAGGCTCAATTGATTCCTCAGCTGCATGATCGTATGGCCCTTTGCCAATTTGGCTGGAATCAAGCTCATGATATCCCTGATAGGATACATAGGTCGGATCAATAGAACGGCTCGTTGGCTCAGCTTCTGTTGTTTCATTTATCGTTTCTTCATCATTTCGCTTTGTTTCTTCCCATTCATCACGTTCATTTCGGTTAGTGAAATCCATCTAATTCCTCTCCTTACCTATTATGCTGAAAGTATATGAATTAATGATTACGTTAAAATAATAGTTTCCTGACTACATTACCTACTATACCCACACTTTGTGTCAGAGGTATGTCAGCGTGTAATATTTTTATAAAATGATACCTTTATTATAAATGGAAGTCTATTCTTGTGTTTCCTTTAATAAATGGAAAAGCTGGCGATGGTCTCCGCCAGCTTCCGCCTCTTTATTCATCCCTGTAAGGAAGATTGATGGTAAAGGTCGTCCCTTCCCCGTTGCTTTTTAAAAGCTTTAGGTCGCCTCCCATGGCTCTTGCCAGCATCTTGCTGAAAGGCAGGCCGAGCCCCAAGCCTCTTACCTTATATTTCTTTTCTTCACCGCGGTAGAAACGCTCGAAAATCAAATCCTGCTCAGCATCAGGGATTCCTGTGCCATTATCCTGAACATCAATCGCCAGCCATTCACCATCCGTCGGGTGAATGGTGATCGTGATTTTTCCATCCCCCTGAATAGCCTGCTTTGCATTATTAAGCAGGTTAATGAGAATTTGCTGGAGACGAAGCGTATCAGTATACACTTCGAAGTCTTCCTCAGGCTTATCGATGGCAACCTCTATATCAGAATTATCTTGAATAATGCTCCATTGATAGACCATCTCTTTCACGCTTTCTCCAATGAAGCATGGTTTTTTATTCACTGGAATGGCGTTTGCCGCAAAAGAATTGAAATCAAGCAAATCCCCGACCATCTTCTGCAGACGATTCGTCTCCTGCAAGGAAATAGCAAGAAACTCCTTTGCTTCTTCTCCTGTAACAACCTTATCGTTCACTGCCTGCAGGAGGCCGCTGATAGAGGTGACAGGGGTTTTCAATTCATGCGTCACCCCGGCAAGCAGCTCAGCCCTAATGGATTCCAGCTGTTCAAGCTTAAGGGCCATTTCTTTAAATGAATGAACTAGATCATACACCTCTTGTTCTCGTACCCTTTCATTCAGCTCAACATCGTAATTACCTGCTTCGACTTCCTTTGCTGCCTTTGCTACATTCTCAATCGGCTTAAGCAGACGTTTAGACAGGAAGTATATCGCTGCCCAGCCAAGCATTGCTGCACTGAGAATCATCAGAAAGAGCAACTTGTATTCCTGGTCGACAGCAGTCAGCTCTGCCTCCGACTGGATGACTACGACCCAGCCAAGAACGGAATTATTCAAGGTAATCGGTCGTTTGATGAGATAATAATCTCTCCCGCCAATATTGTTTAATTTTCTTACCTCATCCTCGCTCGAAATTAACTTCTCCGAAAAGGATGAAATCCTTAAATGATTCTCTGAGCGGTTCTCCATAAGAATCGTACCGGACGGGTCGACGATATAAATGGATGGACTACCGCTTGTTTCAAGTAATTTTTTCCGATTATAAAATAATTCATCATTTCCATCGGTCGGTATATCGGTCCCAACTATTTGATCAAGCATTCGCGCAGCCACTTCCTCCGCCAAATATTGATCAATCTCAAGGTTTTTATTTAAAGTAGATTGCCGGATGATAATTCCCGTGACGAAGCCAATCACCGCCAAGCCAATCACAAGCGTAACGAGATAGCGTATTGTCCAATAGCGCAGGAGGCTGATCCTTTTTTGTTCCTCCTGCTCCTTAGCCCACTTATTTTTCCATGCATAGGTGAGATGGGTGATTTTAGTCTGAAGTTTATTTTTTATCGAAGACACTTAACTGATACCCCAATCCCCGCAAAGTTTTAATTTCTCCTTCTGTACTAGGCCAATTTTTCAAGGCTTTTCTCAATCTCTTAATGGATAAATCAACTGCCCGGTCACTGCCATCATAATCCAGACCCCATACATGTTCAATCAACTGGTCCCGTGTGAATAATTGATTGGGATGCTGACTCAAAAAAATGAGCAGTGCGAGATCACGTGGAGTCAAATCCAATTCAATACCATGCAAAGTGACCGAATGAGCCTTCATATTGATGGTTAATGAACCAAATTGCTTCCGTTCTTTATCATCAATGACCTGCACTGACCTTCTAAGTACAGCCTGTACCCTTGCGACAACCTCATCACCGACAAACGGCTTCGTAATATAATCATCTGCTCCATCATTCAAGCCTGTGAGCCGGTAGTTCACATCACCAAGGGCTGTCAGCATAATCACCGGGCATGTGCTTTCTATGCGGATCTCCTTCAAGATATCCCAGCCGCTTTTACCAGGAAGCATCACATCGAGCAGCACCAAATCCGGCTTATACTCGTGGAATTCATCGATTGCCTCTTCACCTGTATAAACTTGTTTCGTCTCATAGCCCGCTTTTTTCAAATATGCCTTTAACACTTGGCTGATTGCGATCTCATCTTCAACAATCAAGATTTTATGCATGCTGCAACACTCTCCCGCTAAAAACGAATAGGACAAAAATCCCCGAAATGTCCGGAGATTTTTGTTTTACTCTTATTTTACACCATTACGGGTTCTTCCTTATTTGAAATCGTGATTTCACCTTTTGATAAGCGAATATTCACATCCGAAATCTTGGCCAGATTAGTATCATGCGTTACAACAATGACACATTTTCCTTCTTTATGAGCCAGATCAAGGAATAAGTCGATGATTTCCTTCGCTGTGTCCTCATCCAGGTTTCCTGTTGGCTCATCGGCCACAATCAATTCCGATTGGCAGCACAGAGCCCGCGCAATTGATACACGCTGCTGCTGGCCGCCGCTCAAGGTAAGCACACGCTGATGAGCCTGCTTCTCATCGATCCCGACCTTCTGAAGCATTTCCAGTGCATAGGCCTTGCGATTATCCACCTTAGTTCCCGTTATTTCCATAGCGGTCGTGATATTTTGCAGGGCCGTCATATAAGGGAGCAGATTGTATGCCTGGAAGACAATAGAAACATATTTATTTCGAAATTTGGAATAACCGATTTTTTTGATATTCTTTCCTTCATACAGCACTTCCCCATCCTTCGGCATATCCAGCGCACTCGCTAATGCCAGGAAGGTTGTCTTCCCAGACCCGGAAGGACCGACAATGGTATAGAAAAGGCCTTTATTAAAGGATACATTAATTTTCTTTAGTATGTCTTGCCTCTTATTCTCAAACTTATACCAATAACTTACATCCTTAAATTCCAGTAAATTCGTCATTCATTTCTCCTCCTTAATCCTGTCTTGAAAGAATCGCTTTCGGCTGCAGTCTAAATACAGATAATGATGGAATTAATGTTGCGATGACCGCAATCAACAAACCAATTCCCGTCAGTTTAGCGAGATCGGATGGCGTCACTTGAACATCTAAGTCAACCGTTGCCGCCTCTGCGTCAGCTGCACCAGCTTGTCCGCCAGGACCACCGAAACCGCCTGGAGCACCCATGCCTCCGCCGCCCATTTGCATTCCTTTGCCGCCAAACTGATTCGTATCTGCACTAGAACTTGCTGAAGCTTCCTCTTGTTGTGATAGAAGCTGGTCACCAATCTTATCAGCCACTAAATTACCTGTCAGGGAGGCTATCCCAATCGCAAAGATCGCAACAATAAGAATCTCGACGATAAATTGTCCAATTAACTTGCTCTTTTTCTCACCAATGGCAAGAAGGACACCCATTTCATATTTTCGTTCCCGAATGCCAAGCATCACAATTAATCCAAGAATAATTGCACCTGCAATGGTCACTAAATATACAATGTTTTTTGAAAATGAGGCGACATTATTGATTGGCTCTACCATTTGCTGATAAAGGTCATCATTTGCATCCAGCTTAAATGTATCGAAATCAATGACATCCATTGCCTTTGCATCCTCAATGAAGGAATCTGTATCAGCAGGATCTGCCATGTAATATGTAGCGCTATCAATTGTGCCCTCATAATCTTCGCCTTTCATTTCATTGGCTACTGTATAAGGAACATAGATTTTATTGTATGGGTTCATGGAAGTAAAACTCATCCCCATCGAATCAGTCGATGTGGAAGTCGTTTTGTAGATTCCGATAATCTCGACTTTTACTGTTGTATCTTCATCGCTTGTAGAGGCAACTTCAATGGTATCACCGACAGATAAATCATTTTCCTCTGCTAATGTTTCCTCAATGATGGCGACATTTTTACCAATATGCTCATCAGAAATATGCGTTCCCTCTGTCATTTCTGCATTTCCATCCATGAAATCACTTGTTGCATCTGTGAAAACAACCCCTTGCAGGGTAACATCTGCATCGCTCATGCCGTTATCAGGCATTTTTCCACCCATTGGATTCGAATTACTCGAACTGGCACTTGATGATGTTTCAATAGGGTCAAAGCTGCTGGCCGCTGCCTGTGTGCGAGAAGTGAAATTATAGCCGCTTAATTGGGATAAGGTCGTTAATTTCTCCGCATCCTCTACCTCTACAGGCGTTTGAGCAAAACGAAATGACTCACGGTCTTCCTCTGAACCAGCACTTTCCCTTGCTTCACGCTGCTCCTGCATCATTTTCTCTTGGTCATAGCTCAGTGTGACGGTCCCGCCAAGCTGCTGTTTAGCAAGCTCTGCTGATTTCTCTGCCGCACTCTGAATAGATAACCCGCTCAATACCAAAACGCAAATGACCGTAAAGACAAATAACTGTAATATGCTTTTGCCCTTCTTGGCCTTTACGCTCAAGAATGCTCGTTTGATAAAGTTCATCCTTCTTCTCCGTCCTCTCTATCTAACGTCAGTTATGTAACTAACCTGTCTATCACTTTAAAACGGAATTGTGTCAATTAAATGTCGGACGTGAAATTTTTTCTGTTTAGTCGCCCTTGAAAGGATGCACAGACCTATCATTTGAACGAAAGGCTCTGTT
>NZ_JBJEFJ010000086.1:4396-10332 GCF_051873915.1 Pradoshia sp. | reverse complement strand
AAAAAAATAGCGGCAATGAATAGATTGCTCCATTCATTGCCGCTATTTAAAGCAAACACTTATTGAAGTTTGCTTTCCACTTCTGAGCACACTTGATCTGCCGTTAAACCATCCGCATTAATAACAGGGCCTTCAATCGTGACGTCCTGCATGCCCATCACATTCTTATCCATTCCTGTGATGACACAACAGTCACAGTTCGCTGCACCATACTCATGGTTTAACTGTACCACTTCATATCCCTTCTCACGAAGCGCTTGCTGCACATCTGATAAGGATTCTTCCACTCCTATTTTAGCCATTGCTTACACCTCCTCCAATGGTAGGATGTTCTGCCATAAAGGAAATTATTCATTTATCAAACAGTTTGATTTCAAAATGTTACATTATTGTTAATATCAAGCTTTTCTATTTACTATTTGTCAAATTAATACTATTATTCTATAAAAAGGGAAAGAATGTGATAGATATGAAATCTACCGGTATAGTCAGAAAGGTCGACGAACTAGGCCGAATTGTTCTTCCGATTGAATTAAGACGTACCTTGGATATTAACATAAAAGACTCAATTGAAATCTTTACGGACGAAAATCAAATCATCCTTCAGAAATACATGCCTGGCAAGGCTTGTATCATTACAGGCGAGGTGAGCAACAACAATATTACACTCGCCAACGGCAAAATCATCTTAAGTCCAGAAGGCATTCAGCGGCTCACTGAAGAACTTCATCATGTCATTAAACAATAAGACTTACTCTTCGTACAGGCGGAAAGATCCGCCTGTTTTTTTGTCATGTTCAATAGACTATGTATAATCAAGAAATCCAAACCATAAATGAATGGAAGAATATAAAAAAACTGGCTTCCAAAAAATCACAAGGATTTTTCGTGGAGGCCAGCTTTTCATTTAGGCATCAATCGAGATATGTTTGAACTCCGTGACATCGAAGAGTCCATCAATCGTAATCTTACATGCCGGAATAACCGGAAGTGCCAGGAATGACAGGGTCAGGAATGGATTGAAGTCCTGTGAAACCCCTAAGTCAGCTAATACTTGATTCATTTCGCGCAAGTGTCCGTAGACAGCATTCGCGCTTTCCATTGACATCAAGCCTGCTATTGGCAAAGCAAGCTTGGCCCGCACTTTTCCTTCACTGACAATGACCAGCCCTCCTCGGCTTTTTTCAAGCTCCTGAATGGCTGCCAGCATGTCTTCATCATTCGTGCCAGTGACAATTAAATTATGAGAATCATGTGCAACCGTCGTGGCCAAAGCTCCTGATTTCAGCCCTAGCCCCTTAACAATTCCGAGGCCAATCTTGCCTGTCGCGTTATGCCGTTCAATAAGCGCAATCTTTAGATGATCAAGATGGGTATCCGATTCGAAGAAGCCCTCCTTTGTCCGATTCGTCTTCTCGATGAGACGTTTGGTGATTAGGCTGTTCGGAATGATGCCAATAATATTTGCTTCTTCCCCCTTCAGCTTGATTGCCAAATCGTTCGAATCAATCTTACCGAGGGAAACGGTATTCGCCAGATTTTCCGCTATAGCATATGGATAGTTCTCTGGGAATCCCTGGACAGAACCTTCGCTTACGATACATTTCCCGTTCTTATAGACTGAATGGATGGCAACCTCTTCAAGACTATCAAGCATCAAAAAGTCGGCTTTATAGCCTGGAGCAATCGCTCCTTGATTTTTCAGACGGAAGCATTCAGCCGCATTCAAGGTTGCCATTTGATAAGCCGTCATGACAGGAATACCTTCTGCAATGGCTAATTTGATACAATTATTAATGCTGCCCTCCATCATGACGTCATCCAAATGACGGTCATCTGTTACAAACAGGCATCTTCTCGCGTTCCGCTCATTAACGGCCCCGATGATCTGCTTCAAATCCTTTGCGACTGTCCCTTCCCGAATCATGAGATACATCCCCTTCTCAAGACGGGCCTTTGCCTCTTCCGCAGTCGTACACTCATGATCCGTATGAATACCGGCAGCCATATATACATCAATGGCCTTCCCAGACAAACCAGCAGCATGACCATCAATCAATTTATGCTGTTTCCTTGCATCCAGCAGTTTCTCAACCACGGAAGGCTCGCTCTCAAGCACAGCTTGATAATTCATGACCTCCGCAAGTCCAAGTACACGCGGCTGTTCATAAAATGGAGCTAGATCCTCACTGTTCAAAATCGCTCCCGCTTCTTCAAATTCCGTAGCAGGTACACAGGATGGAAGCATGAAATACGCATCAAAAGGCAGACCCTCCGTATGCTCAATCATGTATTGAATTCCTTGCGCCCCGCTGACATTGGCAATTTCATGAGGATCTGCAATGACGGCAGTCACACCGTTCTTTACCTGAACCTTTGCAAATTCCAGCGGGCTAACCATTGTGGATTCAATGTGCACATGGCCGTCGATAAAGGATGGACTGATGTATCGCCCTGCGGCATTTACTTCTCTTTTGCCTTCGTATTGGCCAATACCAGCAATAACCCCATCGACAATCGCGATATCTCCAAGCTGAATCTCACCGGTAAATACATTCAAAATTTTGCCGCCTTTAACAACAAGATCTGCCGGCTCCTTCCCTGAAGCCACATTGATACGTCTTTGCATTAAGCTGTAATCCATCCTAATCACCCTTTTTCTATGTTAGTAATCTCTTAAGATGTAATAATGAAATAAATTTAACCTACTATAACACATAATAAGGAGTAATGAGAATAGCCTATTTCTTATATTTTTTATCCATTAAGACACTCTAATAACCGGGCAATGGCTCTTTCAAGCTCAGCCTCTGGTATCCCCGCAAAACCAAGCACGATGGTTGGGGGAAAATCCTCCTTCACGATAGAATAATCAGAAAGAGTGTGCAGGAGAATCCCTTTCTCCCTTGCCCGTTCCTTTATTTGCTCCTCATTCATCCCATTATGGACAACAAGTGCAATATGAAGGCCTGATTTCTCCCCGATTACGGAAAGAATTTCCCTATGAGGCTTCAAATGTTCTAGTACTATTTCTAATTTCCTCCGATACACCTTCCGCATCCGGTTCAGATGACGCTCAAATTCCCCATCACGCATAAAACGAGCTAGAAGATGCTGATCCATCCTCGATACGGAGGAATGCCCGAATCCTGCTTCTTGATAGCGGGAAAGCAATTCCTCTGGCAGAACCATGAAGCTAATACGAATGGACGGCATTAAGGATTTGGAGAAGGAACCGAAATAAATCACCTTCCCAAAGCTGTCCATGCTTGCAAGCGAGGGAATAGATTTGCCGCTATAGCGGAATTCACTGTCATAATCATCCTCGATAATGAACCTCTCATTCGATTCAGCTGCCCATGAAAGCAATTGAACACGCCGGTTATAGGACAGGACGGTCCCAAACGGGAAATGATGGGATGGTGTTGTATAGAGAATATCCATATTCCCTTGCAGGACCTCATCAATCTTTAACCCATCCTCATCCACTCCTACAGCCTGAACCTTATTCGGGAAATGGCGCATGATACGGTTCATGACCTGATAACCAGGGTTTTCAACGCCATATTTTGCCTGGCTGCCAAATAAGAGGACCAATTGCTGCAGCAGGATTTCAAGGCCTGCTCCAATGATAATTTGCCGAGGCTCACAAATGACACCTCTTGCATGGTACAAATAGGTCGCAATCTCTCTTCTTAGTTCCATTTCACCAAAGGGGTCGCCAAGCAATAATAAATCTTGGTTATTGAAATCAATCAAATCCTTTGCCAATCTCCTCCACGTCTTGAAGGGGAACACGCTGACATCAATATGACTCGGATGAAAGGATTGAATAATCTGCTCACCCGGCTCATCCCTCTTTTCTGAGCAGCTTTCCCCAGGCTGTATGTATTCCAAATCCTTTGAGGCCAAACAATAGTATCCTTTCCGAGGAAGCACCTCAATATATCCCTCTGCAACCAATTGCTGATAAGCTGCATCTACTGTATTTTGACTGATTTGCAGGTAATCAGAGAGATTCCGTTTCGAAGGCAGCTTCGTTTGATATGGCAATCTGCCGGACATGATTTCATTTTTGATAAAAACATACAGCTGCTCATAGATTGGAATACGGCTTTCACGGTTTAGTTCACACGCTAATCTATTCATCTTTTCTCCCTCACTGACACCATCAAAATGATTAAAACTGAATCTTTTAATGGGGTCTGTTTCCTCTATACTTATACCATACAACAATCACACTATTTTTAAAATTAAAAAAGGATGGTGCTAATTATATGAGAGAAGCTTTAGGCACTGATGCTGTCAAACGAGGTATGGCCCAAATGCAAAAGGGCGGGGTTATCATGGATGTTGTCAATGCGGAGCAAGCCAAAATCGCCGAGGCAGCGGGAGCTGTTGCCGTCATGGCTCTTGAACGTGTTCCTTCTGACATTCGCAAGGCTGGCGGGGTTGCAAGAATGGCAGACCCGCGTATCGTAGAAGAGGTCATGAAGGCCGTGTCTATCCCTGTGATGGCTAAAGCACGGATTGGCCATATCGTGGAAGCACGCGTACTCGAGGCAATGGGTGTCGATTACATTGATGAAAGTGAAGTTTTAACGCCTGCAGATGAAGAGTATCACCTTCAAAAGAGGGCTTTTACTGTCCCATTCGTCTGCGGATGCCGCGACCTCGGAGAAGCAGCAAGAAGGATCGGGGAAGGTGCCTCCATGCTGCGCACGAAGGGAGAACCAGGTACAGGTAATATTGTTGAAGCTGTCCGCCATATGCGAAAGGTTCAGGCGCAGGTTCGAAAGGTCATCCATATGAATGAGGATGAGCTCATGACTGAGGCGAAAATCTTAGGAGCTCCGTACGATATTCTGCTTCAAATCAAGGAAGAGGGCAGCTTGCCTGTTGTCAACTTCGCGGCAGGCGGAATTGCGACACCGGCAGATGCTGCCCTGATGATGGAGCTTGGGGCTGATGGCGTCTTCGTCGGATCAGGAATCTTTAAATCCGAGTCTCCTGAGAAATTCGCCCAAGCAATCGTCCAGGCAACCACTCATTACAAGGATTATGAGCTGATTGGCAAACTTTCAACTGAACTAGGCAGCCCCATGAAGGGAATTGAGATTGCCACGATTCCAGCGGAAAGCCGTATGCAGGATCGGGGTTGGTAACAATGCCTCATATTGGCGTATTAGCCCTGCAAGGAGCTGTCTCAGAACATATCAAACAAGTAGAAGCAACAGGCTGTACAGCCTCAAGAATTAAATTCCCCTCAGAGCTTGCATCACTTGACGGACTCATCATTCCTGGAGGAGAAAGCACCGCCATCAAGAAGCTGATGGATACGTATGGGTTCACAGAAACCATCCAATCATTCCAAAAACCTATCTTCGGCACATGTGCCGGAATGGTATTGCTCGCAAGTAAGATTGCCGATGATTCCGATCCCGAGCCACTCGGACTAATCGATCTCGTTGTTCAGCGCAATGCCTCAGGTCGTCAGCGGGCAAGCTTTGAAACATCACTTGCTATCAAGGGGTTGGATGAACCATTCAAGGCCATTTTTATCCGTGCCCCGTATTGCCTTCATGCCGGAGAAAGTGTCGTGACGCTTGCAGACTATGATGGACATATTGTGGCAGCCAAGCAAGGCCGCATTCTCGTCAGTTCCTTTCATCCCGAGCTGACTGATGATTCGCGTTTTCTTGAGTTATTCATCCAAATGGTGAAGGAGCACTGTGAGGACTCTGATATTGCTTAAATCTAATACAAACAGGAGATAAACCAGATTTGGCCTTCTCCTGTTTTTTTTCCGTTCTCTGGGGATAAAAAAGCAGATTATTCATAAAAAAAGGAAAATTTTTTGGTCTTTTCATGGATTGGGTCAGGTAAGACGAAGATATTTAAAGGAGTGAAACTTGATTTCTTTGTTTATGGGCGAA
>NZ_JBJEFJ010000086.1:0-4296 GCF_051873915.1 Pradoshia sp. | reverse complement strand
TATGGGCGAAACCCAAAATAGCAGCCAAGATCTCCGCTTACCCGTCCGCCAGACAACAGCCTCTAAACAAATCAAACTTAAAGGCTGACCCAAAAGCCCGTAAGCTTTCAGGTCAGCCTTCCTTCAATAAATTGACCTATTCTACACGTAAATCTTCTATTGAATCAATCTCCACATAGGCCGGGACGACAAGACCGAGTCTTGTCCCCTTCAAGTTAGGTCCTAAGTCGACAAAGTCTTCCTTATATTTATCGTAATACGCTTTCGAGGTCGTCGGAAGCCATGCGGCAACCATGGCATCTGCCTTCCCGCTCGCAATAGCCGCATACATCGGACCAATCTCCACCTGTCTTAATACAGGCTCATAGCCTTGCATTCTCAGCACCTCAGCAATAACATTCGTTGAGGCAACCTCTGATTCCCAGGCTACATATACGAGAGTAATATTTTCGCCATTGCCTTTTTCAGCATCATTCACCCACTGGTCGACCTTGCTCTTATTAGCCTCAATCCACTTGATGGCAGCCTCCTTGGAGCCCATTCCTTCTTCAATATCCTTCATGACAGACTCCATATCAGAGGTTTCCCAATAGAATTGATTGAGCACCTTTTCCGCACCAGGCAAATCTTCCTTTAAGCCCTTACGAACCAATGTATGAATGTCCTCACTTTCGCCATAGACACCCTTTGGATCATCCAGATACTTCAAGTCAAACTTACCGAACATCCAATGCGGTGTCCATCCTGTGATAACGATTGGCTCCTTCCGATCATAAGCCTTCTTCAGCTCAGCCCCCATCGCCGCCGATGAGCCTTCCTGCAATGTCCAATCATCACTTAGTCCATACTGATCCATTGCTTCCTGTGTCCTCGACATAACCCCTGAGCCCGGATCAATGCCCACGATTTTATAATCAACCTGGGCGCCAATTGAAGCATTCTCTGAGCCTTTCAGCTCGGCATTCAATAAGGACGTTACCGTATAGCCGCCCAAAAAGAGAACAATAACTAAACTATAAATCCACTTGCCTTTAACGATTGATTCAAAAGCCGGCGTTCTAAGCTTCTGAGAAATCCGGTCAAGAATGATGGCAATGATAACAATAGCTAATCCCGCTTCAAACCCTTCTCCAACTTTTATCTGGGAAACAGCGCGATAGACCTCTGCCCCTAAGCCGGGCGCTCCTACCAAAGAAGCCATGACGACCATTGATAATGACAGCATAATACTTTGGTTGATTCCTGCCATGATTGTTGGCATTGCGAGCGGCAGCTGCACCTTCATAATCTTTTGGCCTCTTGTGGAACCAAAAGCATCTGAAGCCTCAATTAAATCCTTTGGAACCTCCTGAATCCCAAGGCTGGTCATGCGAATCGCCGGGGCAATTGCAAAGATAACAGAGGCTACAATCCCCGGTACGACACCAATCCCAAAGAACAAGATGGCCGGAATTAAGTAGACAAAGCCAGGCATCGTTTGCATGAAATCTAGAATCGGCATTAAGATATTTCTCAGCCACTTGCTTTGGGAAGCCAAAATTCCAAGTGGAATTCCAAGTATGACCGTAATCAGAACAGAGGCCAGAACAAGGGCCAATGTCTGAATCATGGCATCCCAATATCCTAGATTATCAATCAGCAGCAGTCCTATGAACGTGAATAAAGCCAGAGGCCATTTATTCGTGTAAAAAGCAAGCAGTGTCAATAATAGAATGAGCACGATCGGCGGTCCAAATCCGAGTACATCTACACTCGTGTCAATGATGCTCTGCACAAACGTGGAAATAAAATTAAAAAACGGGCCAAGAGCATCTGTCAGCCAATCGACAACACGGTCGACACCTTGCGCCAACGGTATTTTTCCGATGTTCATTCTACTCCCTCCTTCTCAAGAAGGTTGTCCCGGTTTCCTGCGAGAGCACCAATGATGACTCCGCGGATAAGCACACCTCGAAGTTTTCTATCTTCATTGATTACCGCAAGCGGCATGGATGCATTGGCCATCTCATCAAGAAGATCAGCGATGACGGTGTCCTCATAAACCGCTGGAACATCCTTTGTCATCACATCCTCAATACTAAGCTGTTCTGCTGCAGCCCTGCTCGCTTGATCCGCTGACAGCGCACCTACCAGCTTAAAGCTGCGATCGACGACAAATATATGGGAATACCCGTTATCCTTCATCGTTTGCAGCGCAACCCTTGGTCCGCGATCCACAAAGATTCGTTCTGCCCGCTTCATCACCGATGCTGCCGTGAGTACACGGGATAAATTCACGTCTTCTACAAATCGTTCGACATAATCATTGGCCGGATTCATCATAATTTCCTCAGGAGTTCCAACCTGAATGATTCTGCCATCCCTCATTAAAGCAATCCTGTCTCCGATTCGCAACGCTTCATCTAAATCATGGGTAATAAAGATTATCGTTTTCTTATAGTTTTCTTGAATTTCCAGCAGCTCATCCTGCATGTTTTTTCGAATCATGGGATCCAGCGCACTGAAGGCTTCATCCATGAGAAGAATATCTGTATCACTTGCAAGCGCCCTCGCAAGACCCACCCGCTGCTGCATGCCACCACTCAATTGATTAGGGAATTGTTCTTCATAGCCTTGGAGACCGACAGCCTTAAGCGCCTGCATCGCCTTTTCGGTCTGTTCCTCCTCAGCGATTCCTTTAATTTCAAGGCCGAACTTAGTATTTTCAAGAATCGTTTTGTGGGGGAATAAGGCGAAGTTTTGAAATACCATACTGATTTTATTCCTCCTAATTTCACGAAGCTCTTTCGGTGACATCGTCACGATATTTTGGCCATCAATCAAGATCTCTCCATCAGTCGGGGAAATCAGCCGATTAATCATTCGAATAAGCGTAGACTTGCCGCTCCCAGATAAACCCATAACGACAAAGACTTCACCCTCATAAATATCTAAATCTGCCTTATGTACGCCAATCGTACTTCCTGTTTCCTTTAAGATTTCTTTTTTCGTCCTTCCCTGCAGCGATAATTTTATTGCCTGCTGCGGGGACTTTCCAAACACTTTCCAAACACCTTTTATGCTAACCTTTGCGTCCAACATACCACTCCTAAATATCAATCTAACAAATAACTCGCTAAAGACATAGTTATCCTCCTATACTAATAAACTATTTAGAGTAAACTTAAACATTTTTCTAAAAAAATAGGTCAAATTACACAAAAAAAGACTATGCACATGAATAGTATTCATGTGCACAGTCTAACTAGTTATTACTCTTCACCAATAATCTTCACTTCTGTTTCTAAATCAACGCCAAAATTCTCTTTGACCGTCTTTTGAACATGCTTGATCAAGTTCAAATAATCAGTTGCGGTTGCATTACCCGTATTAATAATAAACCCAGCATGCTTCGTTGATACCTGTGCTCCGCCAATCGATACTCCCTGCAGATTGCTATCTTGAATGAGCTTCCCGGCGAAATACCCAGGCGGACGCTTGAATACACTTCCACAGGATGGATATTCAAGAGGCTGCTTAGACTCCCGCAGGAAGGTCAATTCATCCATTCGTGCCTTAATGGCTGCAGGATCGCCTTTCTTAGCAGCAAATCTTGCTTCTAAAACGATGTACCCCCTCTTGGCAATCAAGCTGCTGCGATACGTTAATTCCATTTCTTCATTCGTTAATGTCAATAATTCTCCTTCATCAGTCAGAACAACAGCAGAGTCAATTACTTGAGAAATATCCCCGTCGTAGGCACCTGCATTCATATAAACTGCTCCTCCTACAGAGCCTGGGATGCCGCATGCGAACTCAAGTCCGGTCACACTTTGCTCTAACGCAAAGCGGGACACATTGATAATTGTCGCGCCGCTTTGAGCCACAATAAGACCGTCCTTCATTTCAATCCGTTCCATATGACTCAAAATAAGGACGATTCCTCTAATACCGCCATCACGGATAATGAGATTCGAACCATTTCCAAGAATCGTCAATGGGATAGAATTCTCACGGGAGAACAAAATACAACTCTGTACTTCTTCATACGTAGAAGGAAGGACGAGGAAATCGGCTTTTCCTCCCGTTTTCGTGAACGTATATTGGTTTAATGGTTCATCTTGCTTAATATGCTCTTTTGGGATCAGGCGTTGCAATTTTTCGTATATTGTTTGCTTTTCCATACTCTCAACCTTCTAATTATATTTGTCTATTTATTATATACATGAACTAAGCCATAAAATCACTGCAAATGGCTGGAAACTCTTTGTTTATTTTAGCATTCAAGCCCAGCTCATGCAATTTGACTAAAGAAAA
>NZ_JBJEFJ010000085.1:0-2286 GCF_051873915.1 Pradoshia sp. | reverse complement strand
GCATCATTCTTGGTGTTGGTGTTGGTATTGTACTACGAAACTCAGGCGCGCTGGATGGTACAGAGGTTTTGGCTATTCTCATTAGCAGTAAGTCATCATTCTCTGTTGGACAGATTGTTATGTTCTTTAACCTTTTCATTTTAGGTGCTGCTTGCTTTGTCTACAACTTTAACTCTGGAATGTATTCATTGATTGCTTATTTTGTCGCCTTTAAAACGATGGATATTGTAGTAGAAGGATTAGATGAATCTAAGCAGATTGTCATCATCAGCAACCACTATGAAGAAATCGCTAATGAAATCACTACAAGATTAGGTAGAACAGTTACTTTCTTAAATGGGCAAGGTGCCTATTCTAAAGAAGAAAAACGAGTTATTTTCTGCGTGGTCACTCGTTTAGAAGAGGCAAAACTACGGTCAATTGTTGATGGAATTGATGAGAATGCCTTCATTGCTATCAGTCATATCAATGAAGTAAAGGGAGGAAACTTCAAAAAGAAGAACATTCATTAAGAATCCAATATATTTTCACACAAAGAAGAACCGATAAAAAAGCTTATCGGTTCTTTCTTTATTTTCTTGCTTATATGGGTGATTATAATAGTTCCTCTTTTAATAATTGCTTAGCTGATGAACTCCAGGGTAGTCTCACTATAGGACTACCCTGTATTTTATATAATTAGCAGGGGCATTGATTTAAGAAGGATTAATGCCTTTTTGTGTTGAATTCCTTATTGTAGAAACGGGAAGTTTTGTTGAAGAAGGTATTTGTTTTAACGATCCAGAATATATTCCCTTAACTATAAAAAAGAGGGGGAGTTATAATGAAAAAATTAATTATTGGTACTATAGTTTTGTTTGCACTTTTGGTATTACTCTCATTTTTTTTCAATATCAACATATTGTATTTGTTTCCCAATGTAATCGAATGGTCTACCAAGTTCATTCTGCCTTGGATAATCTTATACTGGGTCATAAGATTGCCCAAATTTTCGAAAACAAATAAAGTTGTCGCTTAGGGCATTAATCTAAGAAGGATTAATGCCCTTATCTGTTGAATTGCTTATGGAAGTAAAGGCGTGGATTGAATAACTAAACTGGACAAAAATTATAAGGTCTGCTGTATAAATTCTACAGGCGATAGATAGCCCAGTGTTCCGTAGTTGTTTCTACTTTCCTTAAAAATTCGGGTGATTTCTTTTGAAAGCTCTTTATCTTCAGTTTTCTGCTTACGTTTGCCTTTAAGATTGGCATGATAGTAATAGGTACTGGCCGGAATTTGGAGGACGTCACAATCAGATGATAAAATGACAAAAGGTACCTTTGTTTTAGAAAGAGTGATCCTATGGCTTTTCATCAATCAGAATATAAACAAGCGGCATCTTATGCCAAGAGCCTGCTTCTTCAACAATCAGAATCGGCGGTTATCGATCAATGGCTGGAAGCTTGGGTGGAACTAGTTCGAAAAAATAATTCAGAGGATAATCAAACGGAGCTTTTTCTGATCCACACCCAATCCTTGCGTTCAATGCTGGATTCATTAAGCAGTAACTCCTTGAAATACCTTTTAGGCCGCCTTATTAAAGTATATGATTTAACTTGGAGCGGCACATTCTCACCCATCGTATTTGATTCTTCCTTATCCTTGATGACGGAATTGATTGATGAGACGTTCTCTCTTATACAGATGTTCACCCCCATTGAGTTCACCTCTTTATTGGCTTATTTGCAGGGAGCTTCTGTCAATC
This sequence comes from Pradoshia sp., assembly GCF_051873915.1. Lineage (NCBI taxonomy): Bacteria > Bacillati > Bacillota > Bacilli > Caryophanales > Bacillaceae > Pradoshia > Pradoshia sp. The sequence goes on along the minus strand of NZ_JBJEFJ010000085.1, from coordinate 539 downwards.
CGAACTCCGGCATCTTCTCTTATATTTGGAAAATAGAAAAAAACAGCCGCTTCTTCCGTTCAGCTGATTTCTTTTTGCGCAACAAGGCACTTCACTATCTGTTACACCTAAACGCTGAAAGTGGATATCATCATACTATTAAAGACTTTAAAAAAATACTAAACTTTATAAAAGAGGATAATACAGCCATTCTGAATACCCTCCGCCATTATAAAGTCAAAAATCATCAAGGCTGCTATCAATTCATCCATTACTTGTTTAGTGAATTCATGGAAACCGGATTCAATCGAACAAAACAATGTATTCTATGGCTGGATAATGCTGCTGGCCGCACACCGAAAAAACCTTGGATGGATAAATTGTCTACCATCCAGCAGGAGTTTACAGAAGACGAACTGAGAAAAATAACACAATGGATCTTAACGAACGAACAGTTGAAAAGAGAGTCTGCCACTGGCTGGAGTGATCAAATCTATGCAAGATTCTACAAGTCCTCCGAATGGTATGGACAAATGAAAAAAGCAAAGCCGGTTCAATAA
>NZ_JBJEFJ010000084.1:0-2288 GCF_051873915.1 Pradoshia sp. | reverse complement strand
CAGCAGATCAGGTAAATCCAAAGGGTTCCTCACCATTTTATTGGTCTGAAATAGGCCGGCAAGTAAGGATACGCGGGAGGATTGAAAGAATGGATGAGGCTATCAATAAGGCACACTTCTTGCATAGGGGAAAGACTGCAAGAGCCGTTGCATTGCTGGATAAACAAAGTGCGCACTTGCATGATCCTCAGCTCCTTAAAGAACTTTTAACAGAAAAGGTAAAATGGCTGGAAGATAATCATGAGGCTATTTCTCCAACTTGGACTGTCTATTCTGGCTGGCTTAAACAGACCGTAAGCATATAAGGCTTACGTTTTATCGACAGAATCATAGCTGGATGAAGAACCAGTTATGGCCTTTAACAGATTTAGTAAACTAGCATTGAGTCTGAAAACCGATTCGTTTGGAATCGGTTTTTCTCTTGTCCAAAAGTATATTATTACACCAATTATATATAATTTACAAGTTTTCACCTTTTATTTAATTCATTGTTATATAGATATATCAGAAAAAACAGATAATAGATTGCCATTAATAAATATTTAGTGATACGCTTATGTTAAAGGTAAATGCAGGTAAAAGTTTTACCTGCACCAAATGAGGTGGTATTAGGAATGGTGACGATTAAAGGGATTGCCAAGCATGTTGGTGTATCACCCGCAACCGTTTCAAGAGTGTTAAATCACGATCCATCCATCACGGTGAAGGAAGCAACAAGAGAGAAAATATTTCAGGCGGCAAAGGAGCTCGGTTATCGGACGGTTTATGAGCGCCGGGCGCTGGAACAAGAACTAACAGATAGTGAACAAGCAGAGGAAATCATCTTGATTGTGCTCGCCCTCAGTGTAGAGGAAGAGGTTAGAAATCCATTCTATTTATCTGTGCGAAAGGGAATTGAGCAGGAATTAACACGTGTGGGGAAGAAAAAGATGTATATGCTCCGTTATGAGGAGCATATGGATGTTCCTTTCCCTGTTAAAGGGGTTATCGTAATAGGTCCGGTTGCAGAAGAAGAGGCAGCTTATATGAGAGGACGGTTTGAACAGATTGTCTTTGTTAGCGGCTGTCCTGATCAAACGCGTTATGATTGTGTGGATATTGACCATGAGAGAGTCATAGAGTTTGCTGTTACTTCATTTATCACAGCAGGTTTAACCCGTATTGCCTATATGGGAAGCGACGGCTCTCATAAAAGGAGACAGTATTTTCAGGAGACGATGCAAAAGAAGGGACTGCTGGAGTCAAGGACCTATTTATGTGAGGACAGAATAGAGGCAGGATACGAGCAGATGAAGGGCATGATTGGATCTTCTCAGCTTCCGGAAGCGATATTTGCCGATGGAGACCTATTGGCTCTAGGAGTTGTACAAGCCTTGCAGGAAGAGAGGGTATCGGAAGTGTCTGTGTTATCTTTTCCTGGCCAGCATGAAGCTGCTTATTCCGAAAAACCATTAAGGGTTATTCAAATGCCTGCGGAGGAACTAGGGGAATGGGGGGCGCGATTGCTGATGGAGCGGCTTCGCGGAAAGCAGGGAAGTTCGGTCAGGATTTTACTGCCTGTCCATCACCCCGTTTAATTCAATAGTGGAATCAAAAGCTGCCACAACGGGTAAATAGTATAGCCAAACAAAAAAACAAAAAGTGGGCGGTTCAAAATGAAGAAAAAAGGACGATACTCAAAAGCCGTGCTTTGGAGCGTTGTCGCGGTTGGGCTGCTCGTTGCCGGGGGAGCAGGAATATATATGTACTTCAATCATATTAAGCCCCAGGAAGACCTGAAGGCCCAATTGGAGAAAGACCCTCCAACAGGTGTGACAGATGATCTTGCTGCCATGATTGCGGATACCCATGAGCAGTACAATAATCTTACCGGCTATGGCAATATTGATGGGTTGGACCAGGACAAAGCGATCACACTCTCTAAACGAGTGTTTAAGGAATCAGGAGAGGCACTTAAGAAAGGCATTGTCGACAAACAGCTTGAAGACGATATGAAGACGATTCATCAGCTGGCGAAAGAAACATCGACCAATCCGGATAAGGAGCAGGTACGGCTCCTGCATCGCTATTTTCATGATTTGGACATCGCGGTCAATCGGTATAAGGAAACCGATACAGTCTTCGGTGTAACAGAAACCTTAGGGAAACCGGAATAATGCATGAAGGAAGTGCTGCAGACTATGGCTGCGGCACTTTTTTTGAATCTGGTGAGTTGATAGGCTTACCGGCAGGACCGATAGAGAATTTTCTCATGTGACTGCCCCATGGAAGACTGAGAGAATAAAGTT
>NZ_JBJEFJ010000083.1:0-12468 GCF_051873915.1 Pradoshia sp. | reverse complement strand
AATATTAACGTTTTGAGAATTGTGGTGCACGACGCGCGCCTTTAAGACCGTATTTTTTACGTTCTTTCATGCGAGAGTCACGAGTTAACAATCCAGCACGTTTAAGTCCTGGACGGTTTTCTGGATCTACTTCAAGCAATGCACGAGCAATACCGTGACGGATTGCGCCTGCTTGGCCTGTGTAGCCACCGCCTTTAACGTTTACCAAAACGTCATAGCTGTTTGTAGTTTCAGTTACCACTAGAGGCTGCTTCACAACTTCGCGAAGTGCTTCAAATGGAATGTATTCTTCGATTTTACGATCGTTGATAATGATGCGGCCTTCACCTGGAATCAAACGCACACGAGCAACGGAGCTCTTACGTCGACCAGTACCGTAATATTGTACTTGTGCCAATGTTATATCCTCCTTTTAAATTAACCGCGAAGTTCTAGAACTTCTGGTTTTTGTGCTTGGTGCGGATGTTCAGCTCCAGCATAAACGTTTAATTTTTTGCCCATTTGGCGACCAAGAGATCCTTTTGGAAGCATGCCTTTGATTGCTTGCTCCAACATTTTCTCAGGGTAGTTAGTTCTCATTTCAAGAGCAGTTCTTGTTTTCAATCCACCTGGGTGCATGCTGTGACGGTAGTAAATTTTGTCAGTTAATTTCTTACCAGTCAGTTCGATTTTAGATGCATTGATAATAATCACATGATCACCAGTGTCAACATGTGGAGTATAAGTTGGTTTGTGTTTACCTCTAAGAATTGAGGCTACTTCTGATGCAAGACGACCCAAAGTTTGACCTTCAGCATCGACAACGTACCATTTACGTTCTACATCACTAGCTTTCGCCATATACGTCGTACGCATTAATTTACCCTCCTAAAAATAATTCCTTGTTTTACATTTCAAAAATCCTTGTGGCTCTATCTAAACACGAAATAGTTTCCGGGGCTATTCTCGTGGTTTTAACATACCAAATGATATGATATACCGTTTTCGACCTAAAGTCAAGAAAATGTTACACCTGGATTAGTTGTTATGGCATAATCCACTTTCCACAGATATAATCCATGCCCCGGCGCTGTCTTTCCTGCCTGCACACGGTCCTTTGCAGCAAGGATCTTCTCCATCTCAGCAGGATCTCTTCTGCCGCTCCCAACCTCTAGAAGAGTCCCTGTCAGGATACGGACCATATTGTACAAAAAGCCATCGCCTATGAATTGTATCACCAATTCATCATCGTTGGTGTTGAAAATAATTTCCTCAACCGTTCGAACCCTATCAATCACCTCTGTTTTGGCGGAACAGAAGCTCGTGAAGTCATGCGTGCCCGTTAAAAGCTGAGCGGCTTCCTTCATTGCCTCTAAATCAAGCCGGTATGGATAATGATAGGCATAGTGGCGCAGGAAAGGATCACGCTCTTCCCTAAGACTGATTCGATAGCGGTATTCTTTACGGATGCTATTGAAACGGGCATGGAAGGCCGTATCAACCGGTATAACATCCAGAATGGAGATATCATCAGGCAGCATCGCATTTAAGGCCTTCTTCCAGCGCTCAGCCGGTATTCCGAGGGCAGAATCAAAATGCACTACCTGCCCGCGTGCATGCACACCTGCGTCCGTCCGTCCGGACGCAGCTATCCGGATTGCCTGTCCCTTATGAATCTTACTCAAGGCTTCTTCAACCTCAAGCTGGACGGTTCGTTTGCCCGGCTGCACTTGATAGCCGGCAAAGCCTGTCCCATCATAAGCCAATGTACATTTATACCTTTGCAGTGTCTTTTCCATTTATGATCGCGTCCATATTAGTAGTATCGTTAAGATAACAAGGGAGCCCATTAATAGAGTATCCCTCATATGCCAGGAGAGCGCTCTGTACTTTGTACGCCCTTCTCCGCCGCGATAGCCCCTTGCTTCCATAGCAACTGCAAGCTCTTCAGCACGCTTAAATGAGCCTACAAACAGCGGCACAAGCAATGGGACAACCGCCTGGAATCTCTCCTTCAGCGGTCCGCTGGAGAAATCCACACCCCTTGACGTCTGTGCCTTGACAATCTTATCCGTTTCCTCGAGTAAGGTTGGGATAAAGCGCAGGGAGATAGACATCATAAGTGCAAGCTCATGGACAGGGAATTTAACCTTCTTCAATGGGTTCAGCAAGGTCTCCATCCCATCAGTGATCTCAATCGGTGTGGTTGTCAGCGTCATGACGCTCGTAATGAGAATGAGCAGGGTAAAGCGCAGGGAGATAAAGACCCCCATCTTAATCCCTTCATCATATATATCCATCCCAAAGAGCGTGAAAACAACCTCTCCCCTCTTCGTAAAGAAGAGCTGGATAATCAACGTCAGGATTATAAGGAGGATAACCGGCTTTAAGCCTTGTATGATGAAGGAGGGTTTAATCTTTGTCAGGGCAATAACAATAAGCGTGAAAAGAATCAACAGCCCGTAGGATAACCAGTTATTCGCCAGAAAGACGATACAGATATAGATCAATACCATTAATAGCTTTGCCCTTGGGTCCATGCGGTGTATGACAGAATCCGATGGAACATAGCGTCCAATGATAAACTTGTCCATCATAGTTCGCCACCTCCGAGCACAGCTTTAATCTCTATCGCCAGCTCCTCCATCGACAGATGTCTCTTCGTCAATCGAAGGCCAGTCTTCTCTTCAAAGTCAAGCTGAAAACGAACAGTATCAGGCACAGCTAGTCCAAGTTCCATCAATTCTTCCGGCTCAGCAAAAATCTCAGAAGGGGGCGCCTTCTTAACAATTGTCCCCTTATTCATGATGACAAGTTCATCAGCATAGCGGGCTGCGTCCTCCATGCTGTGCGTTACGAGAATCGTTGTGATGCCTTTCTCCTTATGGAGCTTATAGAACATCTCCATGATCTCCTTGCGTCCTTTAGGGTCCAGCCCGGCTGTTGGCTCATCAAGAACGATGACCTCCGGCTCCATCGCAAGAACACCAGCAATCGCAACCCTTCTCATTTGCCCTCCTGATAAATCAAACGGAGATACATTCAGAAGGGACTCATGCAAGCCCACGAGCTCTAGCGCTGCCCTTGCCCTAGCTTTGGCTTCCTCTTCACTCACCCCAAAATTCATTGGCCCAAAGCAGATGTCCTTCTCAACCGTTTCTTCGAACAACTGGTGTTCTGGGAACTGAAAGACGATTCCGACCTGCTTACGAATGGCTTTTAGGTTCTTCATCTTCTTATCAGATGTTATCATTCGTTCCCCAATCGTAACCGACCCTTCCGAAGGCTTTAATAAGGCATTCAAATGCTGCAGCAGGGTAGACTTCCCAGATCCAGTGTGACCGATCACACCAATGAAGGAGCCAGAGGGGAATTCTACATTGATATCATGGATAGCCCTGAATTCAAATGGGGTACCCTCCTGATAAATATGTGCTACTTGTTTGAGCGATATTTGCATAGTTCATCCACCAGCCCTTCCTCAGTGATGTGATTGCTTACATCAAGCCCTTGCTCACGCAGGAGCTTGCCCATCTTCACAGAGAAGGGAATATCAAGTCCGAGCTTAATCAACTCTTCATCAAGAGCAAAAATCTCACTTGGTGTCCCTTCAGCAAAGATTTTCCCTTGATTAAGGACGATCATCCGATCTGCCCGTGCAGCCTCCTCCAAATCATGAGTAATGGAGATAACCGTTAAATTTCGGTCTGCCTTCAGCTGACGGATGGTCTCAAGCACCTCTGCTTTGCCCATCGGGTCAAGCATAGATGTTGCTTCATCCAATATGATGATGGACGGTCCAAGCGCTAGCACGCCTGCAATGGCTACACGCTGCTTCTGACCGCCAGACAAATGGTGCGGCTCTTGATTGAGAAAGCCATCCATGCGCACTTTTAAGAGCGCATCCTTAACCCGGCTTATCATGACTTCTCTTTCGATGCCGGCATTTTCCAAACCAAAAGCCACATCATCCACAACCGTCGTGCCGACAAATTGGTTATCGGGATTCTGAAAAACCATGCCAATTTGGCGTCTGATCTCCCATATATGCTCCTCGCTCATGTCCATATCGCCAACCTTGATCTTCCCTTCACTTGGGAAATTCAGGCCAATTAAAAGCTTGGCCAAGGTCGATTTACCTGAACCATTATGTCCTACAATGGCCAGCCATTCTCCCTCGACAACGGAAAAAGAGATGCCGTCAAGGGCTTTTCTGGTGCTAGTATCATATTGAAAGGATACATTGCTTACTTCTGCCAACAGTTTCCTCATAACTTCCTCCATACGCTTCTCTATTCTCTGCTCTTCTCATTATATAGCTTTCTCCACTGTTTGCTTAATTTTAGGTATAAAAAAACGCTGCACCCCCTTCCGACAAGACCAGAGGTCCTCGGAATTAAGAACAGCATTCACCTTATCTTAACCACACGCGGACAACATACGTTTTGTCCGCAAATAGGGGTGCAAGAGCTAGACATGCTAACATTCAGATCGTCACCTAAATGTGAGCTATATCGTAACGCTCCGTCGTTTTTTGGATTTTTCAGTAAATAAGCTTAAAAGCATAAGCGCAACGTACCGCTGCGCTTCATGCTATAGGCTTGTCAAAAAGAGAATCAGAAGAGAGGATGAACTCTCCCTTGATTTCACTTATTAAACTAACTCGATGATTACCATTGGTGCAGCGTCACCGCGACGTGGACCAATTTTCATGATACGAGTGTAACCGCCTTGGCGCTCTTCATAACGAGGTGCGATTTCAGCGAATAATTTTTGAACAGCATCTTGGCCAGACTCTTCGTTTGCAACTTCGTTACGGATGTAAGCAGCTGCTTGACGACGAGCGTGTAAATCTCCACGTTTGCCTAGAGTGATCATTTTCTCAACTACTGAACGCAATTCTTTCGCACGAGTTTCAGTCGTTTCAATACGTTCGTTGATGATTAAATCAGTAGCCAAGTCACGTAGCATAGCTTTACGCTGTGCACTTGTACGTCCTAACTTTCTGTATGCCATGAAAGTTTCCCTCCTTTAGGTGAAATACGGATTGTATCTTATCTTTTATTAGTCGTCTTTACGCAGGGAAAGACCTAATTCTTCAAGCTTAGCTTTCACTTCTTCAAGTGATTTACGGCCAAGGTTACGAACCTTCATCATATCTTCTTCTGTTTTATTGGCAAGCTCTTGCACCGTGTTGATGCCAGCACGCTTCAAGCAGTTGTAAGAACGAACAGAAAGATCAAGCTCTTCGATTGTCATCTCAAGTACTTTTTCTTTTTGATCTTCTTCTTTTTCAACCATGATTTCAGCATTTTGAGCTTCATCCGTTAAACCAACAAAGATATTTAAATGCTCAGTAACGATCTTAGCGCCGAGCGCAATCGCTTCTTTTGGACCAGTACTTCCATCAGTCCATACATCAAGAGTCAACTTATCGAAATTAGTCAATTGACCAACACGCGTATTTTCTACTTGATAAGTCATGCGGGATACTGGAGTGTAAATAGAGTCAATTGGTATTACACCGATTGGTTGATCTTCACGTTTGTTTTGATCAGCCGGCGTGTAGCCTCTTCCGCGTTTAGCCACTAAGCGCATGCGCAAGTGTGCTTTCTTGGATAGATGAGCAATGAGAAGATCCGGATTAAGGATTTCTACGTCACTATCATGTGTAATATCAGCAGCCGTTACAGCTCCTTCACCTTGAACATCAATTTCAAGGGTTTTTTCCTCATCGGAATAAATCTTCAATGCGAGCTTCTTGATATTTAGGATGATAGCTGTTACATCTTCTTCTACACCCTCAATAGTAGAGAACTCATGGAGTACACCATCAATTTGAATAGATGTAACGGCAGCACCAGGCAATGAGGATAATAGGATACGACGTAAGGAGTTACCCAGAGTTGTTCCATATCCACGCTCAAGTGGTTCAACGATAAACTTCCCATATTTTCCGTCTTCGCTGATTTGAACCGTTTCAATTTTTGGTTTTTCTATCTCGATCATTCAACAATACCCTCCTTCAAAACGTCGAAACCCCGGCTAGAAGAAGGTAGTGGTTTCGATCTAACCGAAATTCCCCAATATAGACTCCCGAATGTGCGCAACTTACTGATGACTTTCTTAAATAAGAAAACCTTTCTATTATCCCATTATAGACAGGGATATAAAATCTATTCAAACAAAATTACACACGACGGCGTTTTGGTGGGCGGCAACCATTATGAGGAACTGGAGTTACATCTTTAATAGCTGTAACTTCAAGACCAGCTGCTTGTAAAGCACGGATAGCTGCTTCACGACCAGAACCAGGTCCTTTTACAGTTACTTCTAAAGTTTTCATACCGTGTTCCATTGATGTTTTAGCTGCAGTTTCTGCTGCCATCTGAGCAGCGAACGGAGTTGACTTACGGGAACCTCTGAAGCCAAGTGCACCAGCACTAGACCAAGAAATCGCATTTCCGTGTGCGTCAGTAATAGTAACGATAGTGTTATTAAAAGTAGAACGAATGTGGGCGATACCAGATTCTACGTTCTTTTTCACGCGACGTTTGCGTGTATTCGTTTTGCGTGCCATGTCGACAAAACCTCCTCACTTATTATTTTTTCTTGTTAGCTACAGTTTTACGTGGGCCTTTACGAGTACGAGCGTTGTTTTTCGTGTTTTGTCCACGAACAGGAAGTCCTCTTCTGTGGCGAAGTCCACGGTAGCATCCGATTTCCATTAGACGTTTGATGTTAAGGGAAACTTCACGGCGAAGGTCACCTTCTACTTTGTAACCGTCGATGATTTCACGGATTTTGTTCAACTCGTCTTCAGTAAGATCGCGTACGCGAGTATCTTGAGAAACACCAGCTTCTGCAAGAACTTTTTCAGCAGTTGGTCTGCCAATACCGAAAATATAAGTTAAAGAAATAACAACTCGTTTGTCACGAGGAATATCTACTCCAGCAATACGTGCCATTTATATGCGCACCTCCTTTATTATTACCCTTGTTTTTGCTTATGCTTTGGGTTTTCACAAATAACCATTACTTTACCGTTTCTACGGATAACTTTACATTTTTCGCAGATTGGTTTTACTGATGGTCTGACTTTCATTGTTTTCCCTCCTTATAAAATGCGGAGTGCAACCGAGATTATTTAAAACGATACGTTATTCTTCCGCGGGTTAAGTCATAAGGAGATAGCTCAACCGTCACTTTGTCACCAGGCAGAATTCGAATGAAGTGCATTCTAATTTTGCCGGACACATGAGCAAGGACAGTATGGCCATTCTCTAATTCCACTTTAAACATAGCGTTTGGTAAAGTCTCAGTAACTGTACCCTCAACTTCAATAACATCATCTTTTGCCATTACAGTTCTTCTCCCTTCTTCTCTAGGCTTTTCAAAAAATATGTCAATGCGTAACGGAGTTTTCCGTTCGTGACGCGACCTGTTTCCCCTAAGCTATTCTCCACCTCAGGAGAATGAGCTTCATAAAAATGCAAATGAAGCATGTTCTTTCGCTTCGCGCGATCAAACTTACGCCTGTCACCGTCAGCGATCCAAACAAACTTTTCATCAGCAATTCTCACAACGATGGCATATTGATCTGTGTCCCTGCCTTGAGTGACACGCACAAATTGTCCCAACCGGGGAGATCTTTCCTCATGGATCAATCAAGATCACCTACAATTAAACTAACGTTAAGATTTCATAGCCTTCTTCGGTAATCGCAACGGTGTGCTCAAAATGGGCACAATTCCTGCCATCAACCGTGACCACCGTCCAGTTATCCGACAACGTCTGGACGTAGCGGCTGCCGGCATTGACCATTGGCTCCACACAAATCACCATTCCCGGCTTCAGCCTTGGACCTTTATTAGGCGGGCCAAAGTGCGGCAATTGCGGTGCTTCATGTAAGTCTTGACCGATTCCGTGTCCGACATACTCTCTTACTATAGAAAAGCCGTTTTCCTCGACATATGTTTGAATAGCATGTGAGATATTAGAGAGACGTTGGCCTGGCTTTATTTCCGAAATCCCCTTAAAAAGGGACGTTTCTGTTACTTGAAGCAGTCTCCTAGTATCATCATCGATTTCTCCAACAGGATAAGTCCATGCTGAATCACCGTGATAACCATTGAGCTTAGCGCCTATATCAATACTGATTATATCGCCGTCCTTCAATGTTTTTTTACCAGGAATGCCATGTACAAGCTCGTTATTAACGGATGTACAAATGCTGCCACGAAAACCATTATACCCTTTAAAGGACGGAATTGCACCATGTTTGCAGATAAACTCATCTGCGATTGCATCCAATTCCTTTGTAGTAATGCCAGGCTGAATATATTTTTGCAGCTCTTGGTGTGTGAGCGCAACTAAACGGCCGGCTTCACGCATGATCGCAATCTCGCGTGGGGTTTTACAAATGATCATCGAGACAAGCTCCCGAGCAGCTCTTCTATATCCGCGAAGACTTTATCAATCGGTTGCTGTCCGTCAAGATTTCGTAAATAACCTTTTCCTTCATAGAAGGTAATCAGTGGCTGCGACTGTTGAATGTTAACATCGAGACGGGTCTGAACCGTTGCCTCGTTGTCATCCGCTCTTTGGTACAACTCTCCCCCACAGCGGTCGCACACGCCTTCTTTGGCTGGAGGATTGAATACTAGATGGTAAGTAGCACCGCATGCCTTGCAGATGCGTCGGCCTGTCAAGCGCTCCATTAGTATGCTTTTATCTACTTCTATATTAATGACATAGTCTAATTGCCGATCCATTTCAGCGAGAAGCGCTTCAAGTGCTTCAGCTTGAGCAACTGTACGAGGGAATCCATCAAGCAAGAATCCTTTTTGGCAGTCATCCTTAGCTAAACGCTCGCGTACAATTCCGATGGTAACTTCATCAGGAACAAGCTCGCCTTTATCCATATAGGATTTCGCCTCAAGACCAAGCGGAGTTTCATCCTTCATTGCTGCCCGAAACATATCTCCAGTAGAGATATGAGGGATATGGTATTCTTCTACTATTCTTTCTGCTTGAGTGCCTTTACCGGCGCCTGGCAGTCCCATTAATACAAGATTCACACTTTTTCCCCCTAAACAATAATAGGCTTGGGGAGCATAAATGTCCCCGAAACCTTTTATTTAATAAATCCTTTGTAATGTCTCTTCACTAACTGTGATTCTAATTGCTTCATTGTATCTAAGGCGACACCTACTACAATCAGAAGACTTGTTCCGCCAATTTGGGCAGAAGACGGAAGGTCAGCCAACTTAGTAAATAGTACCGGAAGTATAGCAATAAATGCAAGGAATAGCGCCCCGACGAAAGTCAATCGGTACAATACGCGAGTAAAGTATTCCCGAGTGGCATTACCCGGACGAATTCCTGGTACATATCCTCCCTGCTTCTTCAAGTTCTCGGACAGCTGTTCCGGGTTAACTTGAATGAAAGCATAAAAATAGGAGAAAGCAATGATCAAAGCAATGTAGAGAATCATCCCAACCGGGCGAGTGTAATCAAATGTATTCGTGATCCACGTCGTCACACTGTTCTCTCCGAAGAAAGAGGCGATCGTCGGTGGAGTGATAATGAAGGAAACAGCAAAGATTACCGGTATTACACCAGCAGAGTTAACTTTCAAAGGCAAGTGAGTATTATGTCCACCAACCGGGCCTTTGCCAGCAACCTGCTTCGCATATTGGATAGGTACTTTTCTGTTTGCTTGCTGAATGAAGATAACTCCAACAATGATTGCGATGATTGCCAAAACAATCAAGACTGCAATAACAATGTTTAGGAACAGAGCATCACCAGCATCTTCGAACATTGTTGCATATACTTGGTTAAGTGTAGAAGGGATTGCGGAAACAATACCTGCGAAGATAATGATCGAAATCCCATTTCCAACACCATTAGATGTGATTTGTTCACCGAGCCACAATAAGAATGCGGTACCGGCTGTTAATACTGTTGCAATCAACAGATACGTCGTAATTCCTGGGTTTTCTATCAAAGCTCCATTAGCCATGTTGTTAAAACCGTATGACATACCGAGAGCTTGGATAAATCCAAGCACAATCGTTCCATAGCGGGTAAACTGAGCTAATTTACGCCGTCCAACCTCACCTTGCTTAGACCATTCAGCGAATTTAGGGACAACATCCATCTGCAAGAGCTGGATGATGATCGATGCCGTGATATACGGCATGATACCCATCGCTAAAATAGAAAAGTTGCTAAGAGCTCCGCCTCCGAAGAAGTTAAGAACTCCAAAAACGCTTAACTGATCGCTCATATTGAGTATCTCAGCATTCACACCCGGAACCGGGATGAAGGTGCCGATGCGATAAATTACTAGCATAGCAAGAGTGAAGAGAATTTTGTTCCTGATATCTTTCACTCGCATGAAATTACGTAATGTACGGAACATTAAATCACCTCAGTTTTACCGCCTGCGGCTTCAATCGCTTCTTTTGCAGCAGCAGAGAATTTATGAGCTTTTACAGTTAACTTTTTCTCTACGTTACCTTTAGCAAGAATTTTGATTCCTGCTTTTTCGCTTTTCACAACACCTGTTTCGATTAACAATTCAGGTGTTACTTCAGTACCATCTTCAAAGCGGTTAAGCTTTTCTAGGTTTACGGCTGCAAATTCTTTACGATGAATATTAGTGAATCCACGTTTTGGCAAACGTCTGAATAGAGGAGTTTGACCCCCTTCAAATCCAAGGCGAACACCACCGCCAGAGCGGGCATTTTGACCTTTGTGACCTTTAGTAGCGGTTTTACCGTGACCAGAACCAATACCGCGACCTACACGTTTGCGCGCTTTACGAGAACCTTCTGCAGGTTTTAATTCGTGAAGTTTCATGCTGGCACCTCCTTATATCAACGTTAGTTAGCATTAAATTTCTTTAACAGTTACAAGGTGTGAAACCTTGTTGATCATACCGCGAATAGCATCGTTGTCGTTATGCACTACAGTTTGGTGCATTTTCTTAAGACCAAGAGTATTCACTGTTACGCGTTGGTCTTCGGAACGGCCGATTAAACTACGCGTGAGGGTAATTTCCAATTTCTTTGCCATTTGATTTCCCTCCTTATCCTAACAGTTCCTCTACTGACTTACCACGCAATTTAGCCACTTCTTCAGCGGATTTCAATTGCTTGATACCATCAATAGTAGCACGAACCATATTGATTGGTGTGTTAGAGCCAAGAGACTTGGAAAGGATATCAGCAATACCTGCTAATTCAAGTACCGCACGAACTGGGCCACCAGCGATAACTCCAGTACCTTCAGAAGCTGGCTTCATTAGGATTTCACCAGATCCGAAACGTCCGATAACTTCGTGAGGAATTGTAACTCCAACCATTGGTACAGTCACCAAGTTTTTCTTCGCATCCTCGATAGCCTTGCGGATTGCATCAGGTACCTCTTGAGCTTTACCAGTACCGAATCCTACATGGCCGTTCTTATCTCCTACTACTACTAGAGCAGTGAAACGGAAACGACGTCCGCCTTTTACTACTTTAGCAACGCGGTTAACCGTAACTACGCGTTCTTCTAGTTCTAATTTATTTGGATCAATGCGACGCATCTAATATGTCCCTCCTTTATCTATTAGAATTGTAATCCGTTTTCACGTGCAGCATCTGCAAGTGCTTGTATGCGTCCGTGGTAAAGGTATCCTCCACGGTCAAAAACTACTTCGGAAACGCCTTTTTCTACAGCGCGTTTAGCGATTAATGCGCCAACTGCTTTAGCTGCATCCACATTGCTTGTGGCGTCAAGGCTAATTTCTTTATCAAGAGTTGATGCACTAGCCAATGTAACACCATTAGCATCATCAATAAGCTGTGCGTAAATGTGCTTATTGGATCGGAAAACATTCAAACGCGGACGAGCAGCAGTGCCAGCGAGCTTAGCGCGAACACGTGCATGTCTTTTCTTACGAGTAGCGTTTTTGTTAGCCTTCGTGATCATTTACGACACTCCTTTCCTAAGCTTTAGGGCCTTACTTACCTGTTTTACCTTCTTTACGACGAACATGTTCGCCTTCGTAACGAATACCTTTACCTTTGTAAGGTTCTGGTGGACGTACATCGCGGATGTTAGCAGCTAATGCGCCAACACGCTCTTTGTCAGTACCTTTGATGCTAATTTTTGTGTTAGCAGGAACTTCGATTTCAATTCCTTCTTCTGGTTCGATCTCTACTGGGTGAGAATATCCTACATTCAATACAAGCTTTTTACCTTGTTTTTGAGCACGATATCCGACACCAATCAACTCAAGGTTTCTTTCGAATCCTTTAGAGACACCTTCAACCATGTTTGCGATAATAGCGCGTGTAGTTCCGTGCAATGAACGATGAAGCTTCTCATCGCTTGGACGGTTTACAACTACGTTGTTATCTTCTACTTTAATTTCGATATCAGAGTGAAAAGTACGAGTCAATTCACCTTTTGGTCCTTTAACAGTTACTGTAT
>NZ_JBJEFJ010000082.1:0-12573 GCF_051873915.1 Pradoshia sp. | reverse complement strand
CCTCATCTATTTTACTAGACTCGGATTCTCCCTAAATAGAAAAGAGTTCCGAGAGCCAGCAAAACTGCTCAAGGAACCCCTTCCCTACATTCATCCCTATCTGTCAATTATCGCCCAATAAGAAGGCTTTACATTGTATTCATTATCAAACACAAATGGCGCATCAACCCCTACGCCGTCATTATATTCTTCTGCACGGTCATTGAGCCATGTATGGTTGTCAGCGACACCCCAGAAGGTAACACTGCTGATTTTATCATCCAGTCTCTCATACAGCTCGAACAGTTGATCATAACGAACAGCCTGGCGCTCAAACTCACTCGCCGGAATGGCATCATAGGTCGGGTATGCCGGTCTTGGCGGCCAGCCATATAGACTGACATCTAATTCAGTGATTTGATTATCAAGTCCTAAACCAGCGAATAGATTAATGGAATCCTCAATCTCCGTTAAGGTTGGCCACCCAATTTGGATATGGGCCTGATGCCCGACTCCATCAATCGGTACACCTTCTTCAACCAGTTCACTCACTAGATTGTAAAGATACGTTCTCTTTGGCTCTACCTCCGTGTTGTAATCATTAATAAAGAGCTTGGCATCTTTTTTGGCGTATTTGTCGGCTGTTTCAAAGGCTACTTTAATATAATCCGTACCGGTGATTTGATACCAAGGAGATTCCCGGAGACCCTTATCATTCCCAGCATACTCGTCAATCACCTCATTCACGACATCCCATGAGGTAATATCATTCTTATATCGCTTCACAACTGTCTTTACATGCGTCTCCAATCGCTTCAATAAGAGCTTCTTATTCTTTTCTCTTTGCTTCGGATCGGTCTCTTCCACCATTTTGTTGCCTTCTTTATCAAGGAAGAACCAATCTGGCACCTGACTATGCCAGATCAACGTGTGGAATCTGAGCTCCATTTTATTCTTTTTCGCAAATTTGACAATCTTATCCGCATCCTTGAAGGTAAACTTGCCTTCCTCAGGCTGGATATTAATCGGCTTCATCACATTCTCAGCAACCAGACTATTAAAATGGCGTTTAAGAATTTGGCCATCCTTCCCATTGAGCATATGCGGCTCAACGGCTGCCCCTATATCAAATGAATCCTTATACCGTTCATCAAGCTCAACAGGGGCTTTCATCGCACTAATTGGTTTCGTTGCCGGCCCTGCAGAAGCACTGGACAGACCACTGGATAATAATAAGGCTGCAGCCGCACCAGAGAAAAGCTTCATACGTAATCCTTTAGGCATTATTTGTTCTCTCCCTTCATTTATACAAGCTTTTAAATTCGAAGAACTGTCCTCCTTTCATCAAACAGAATGTAAGGGCTTTCAATTTGGGTCAGGAAAATATGTATCCCTCTTGTTGAGATTGATTATAGCAAGTCACCTTTAGTTTATCCAGTGAACAAACTAAGTTTACTGAAAAATGAATCTATTTATCTATGACTTTGGAAATATGTCAAAGTTTGCGTTTATTTGGAATACACAAAGGCTAATAGCCCTGTTCTAAACAAGGCTATCCTCATATCTTCGTTGTCAATAAGCCCTAGTTCCCTTCCCCAAATGTGAATGCTGACTCCTTCTTCTCCATTTATCCATCATCAAGAATAAGGACAAAACGAGAATACGGAATATCACCATAAATAAAAAGTACAGGTACAGGCCCCTTACCAGTGGACTTGAAGTTTATTGCCATTGGGGTCATAAAAGTGGAAAAAAGTATGACCATGATCTTCTTGTATATCCTCGACCTTAACCTGATTATCCATTAAGTGTTGATGAAACTTTGATAGTTCTGGACTTGTAAAGCCAATGCTAAATTCCTGTTCATGATCAATGGTAAAATGGGCAAATGTTTCATCTTCGGTAGGAACTAAGATAAGCAAGAATGGTCCCTCATTTACTTTTAAGATGGCTCTTTCCTCAGAATGGTTGAGTAACTGGAGCCCTAATACATCTCGATACCATTTGGCTGACCGTTCTAAATCTTTTACAGGAATTCTAATATAATGTACTTGTTCAATAAATGATTTACTCATAACCCTCTCCCCTTTATTTAATCTTGTCGATCAAATTATCCCTTCTAACAAACTTCCTAGTATTCGTAGTTTAATGTCTACTTTATCCTCAAAAAAGTTTTCCATTCCCGTAAAGCATTTTTACAATAATCATCACCAACATTTTGAACGACCGTTTCTATATTCTTAAGTTCTCGCTTAACGACCGGATGTACCTCGGTTGTATCTGCTTTATGATAGATAGAATGTAAGAAATCTAGCGTTTCTCCGATTAAATAAGGCTCCCTCAACTTGATCAGTTCATTTATCACGGATGGAATAGAATCATACGCTTCAATCGGTGTTAACCGCTCAATTATTTTTTCAAAAGAAGGACTGAAATACCATTCGTCCTGATCCAGCTTATCTTGCCAATCTGTATAAATTTCACTTAGTTCACGCATGCTAACTCCCTCTTTTGCCTAAATTTAAAACCATCTCCAAGCGTTAGGAGAGAATCGCTCTTATATTCTTTCTGCAAAAAAATCATATCCCCTCCTTTTTACAGGCTGACCCACAATTCTAAAGAAAAAAGACCTCCCTCCGTTCCATGAACGGATAAGAAGGCCTCATTACTAACACTCATATTCCAACCCTACAGCATTTTCTCAACGACTGCTTTCGCTGTAAGCTCCTTATTGTAGATCGATTCCTTATTTGTTCCCTTGAAATAGGCGAAGTATAGAAGGTCTAATAGATAGAGCTGCGATATCTTAGCGGTCAGGCTCCCGCCCTGCAGCGGTCCTTCATTGGCACCGCATAATAAGGTGATGTCCGAATAACTCGTGAGATGAGATTTAGCAAATCTCGTGATGGAGATGACAGTCGCACCTCTTTCTTTGGCGACCTTTGCAATCTCAATCGTGTCCTTTGTTGAACCGGAATAGGAAATCAGGATCGCGACATCCTTTTCCGTCAATAGGGAAGCGGACATAACCTGAAGATGAGAATCCATCGAGCATTCTGTTTTATTTGTTATTCTCATAAACTTGCTTTTTGCTTCCATCGCCGTCACTAATGATGATCCTACGCCAAAAAAATGAATCCGATCTGCCTTAATCATGTGCTCAGCTGCTTTTGCGATATCCTGTTCATCGATAAGATTGTAGGTCTCGGTCAGTGCATTGATATTGGTCGACAGGATCTTGGATGACAGTTCTGGAATGGTATCCTGCATCGTAATCTGACTTGATAGCTGAGGCGTTTCATCCTCTAAAGAGACACTATGGGCCAATACGATCTTAAATTCCTGATACCCTTTGAGATCAATCGATTTACAAAATCGAAACACACTTGACTCGCCGACATGACAGGCGTCTGCCAGATCGGTTATCGACATATAAAGGACGTCTTTCGTATTTGCTAGAATGTAGTCGGCTACTTTTTTTTCGGTGTTTGTGAAAGAAGCGTATCTTGAGTGGATTAGAGAAAAAATATCTTGATAAGCCATTTATACACCTCTTCTTCTATTGCTATTTACTATGCAGGGATACCGCTCCTAGGACGCCAGCCTTATTGCCAAGTCTTGCTTTCAAGATTTGAACATCCGCATAGCTTTCCATGATCAGCTCCCTGACTTTACGGTCTACCATTGCTGCCAGCATGTCTTGCTCCATGATTCCACCGCCTATGATGATGGCTGGCGGATTAAATACATGGATTAAAGAGGTGAGACCATACGCCACCTCCGTTACCCACTCATCCAGCACTTTCTCAAGCCTGCTGTCTCCTTGGCTAATCGCCTCAAAAATGATTCGGCCATTGGTGAATTCATGATCTATTTCGGCAGCTTTTCGAATTAATGCAGTGGTAGAGGCATACGTTTCATAGCAGCCACGCCGGCCGCAATTACATGGATAACCCAATGGATGGGTAATCATATGACCAAATTCTGCCGCAATGCCATTATACCCTCTATGAATTTGGGAGTTCAATACAATCGCTCCCCCAATCCCTGTACCATAGGTTAAGCAGAGAAAATCATCATAAGGCTTCCCCGCTCCAAATGCTCCCTCGCCGATTGCTGCCGCATTGGCGTCATTCTCGACTAAAACCGGCACATGAAATTCATGCTCTAGGATCGCCTTTAATCTGGTTCCCGTATATTGAGGGATATTATCATTGGCATAAAGGATTGATCCGTCCGTTACATTAACCTGACCAGCCGTACTGATTCCAATCGCCTCAAATCCAGGATTTTCTGTTATGTATTGAATCAATCTCTCG
This sequence comes from Pradoshia sp., assembly GCF_051873915.1. NCBI lineage: Bacteria > Bacillati > Bacillota > Bacilli > Caryophanales > Bacillaceae > Pradoshia > Pradoshia sp. The sequence continues at coordinate 8,275 of NZ_JBJEFJ010000082.1, read as the reverse complement.
ACTAAATGCTTGCCGCCCTTTTTGCTCTCAGAGGGGTACTCGCCAAAAGATGTAAGATGACCATGCTCATCCGAAATCCCAATCTTAATCGATGTACCGCCAATATCTGCTCCTAATATATTCATCTCTCATCCCTCGATTGCATGAAGAAACTTCTTCGTGATTTCCATCGGCCTAGTGATGGCCGTTCCAACAACGGCACAATGGACGCCAAGATCAAAGACACTTTTCAGTTCTTCAGGAGTCCAAATCCCGCCCTCGGCGATTACGGGAATATCAAAGCGTTCCACCATTTGTTTAATCAGCTCAAGGTCAGGCAAATCACCATGATTTGAGTAGTCCGTATAGCCGCTTAATGTCGTCCCTAAACAATCAAAGCCTAATCGACAGGCTTCCTCTGCTTCCTCGATTGTTGAACAGTCCGCCATAAACAATTGGTCGCGATATTTCTCACGGTAGAGAGGGAACACCTGACTGATGGTCTTCCCGTCCGGTCTTACCCTTTTGGTTGCATCAAGGGCGATGATTTCGACCTTTTCATCGTAAAGGGCATCCACTTCCTCTATCGTTGGTGTGATAAAGACATCTGACCCTTCATAAACCTTCTTGATGATGCCAATGATGGGCAGGTCGACATTTTTCTTTATCTCTCTTATATCCTCAATACTATTCGCTCTAATTCCTTGTGCTCCGCCAAGCATTGCGGCACGCGCCATTCTCCCCATAATGAACGGGCTATGGAGCGGCTCCTCAGGAAGCGCTTGACACGAAACGATCAACGTTCCTTCCAGTTGGTTCAATATCTTATTCTGGCTGTTCATTTTCCCATCTCCATCTCCCGAATTTATTCCTTGACTGCCCCAATGGATATCCCTTTTGTAAAGTAGCGTTGGAACATCATAAAGATGATCAGCATAGGAACAGCGGCTACTGTGGCACCAGCCATCTTATAGGCAAAGTTCGGATTTAAATCCTGCATCAAGGTAGCAATACCGACCATTAACGTCTTCGAATGTTCATTTTGGCCTACGACTAGCTGCCAGAGGTAATCATTCCATACTTGGACAAAATTCAGAATAAATAATGCCCCAATCCCAGGCTTCACCATCGGTAGCATGATTTTATAAAAAATCGTAAATTCACTCGCCCCATCCATTTTGGCTGATTCACGCAAGGAATCAGGAATGGAGTCGAAGAAGCCTTTCAGCATGAATACCCCAAACGCTGTGGCAACATTCGGCCAGATCATGCCATTTAACGTGTTGACCATGCCGAAATCCTGGATAATCCGGAATAAAGGAACGATCATGACTTCCTTTGGTACCATCAGGCTAGAGATGAAGATGATAAAAATAATATTCTTCCCTTTAAAATTCAGCTTTGAAAAGGCATAAGCAGCCAGGCTGCTGACAATCACTAAGGCAATGGTCGAAACGAGGGAGACATAAATACTGTTATAGGCCCATCTAAAGGCAGGCTGATTATTGAAGACATCCACATAGTTCGCAAAGGATATCGTTTTTGGGAACCAATCCGGCGGCATTTTCACCACATCAGCACTGTTCTTGAAGGAGCTCGTGATCAGCCAATATAGCGGAAATAAATTGAGAAGGGCAAAGAAAACGACGAATCCATTTATGATGATATCGATTTTTTCTTTTTTCTTTTTGTTCCTATTCTTCTTTCCAAACAAGCCTCTCACCCCTTATCTTTCTTAAACATCATTCTTAACTGCGGAATGGATAGGACCAAGGTAATCAAGAACATGATGACCCCCACAGCTGAAGCGATGCCGAGCTGGTTATATTTGAATGCATTATTGTATAAGTAGTACATAAGAGTGGTTGATGCATTGTTCGGTCCACCGCCGGTTAAGAGCTGAATGACGACAAAAATCTTTAATACGGCGATGATATTCATAATGATTATGTAGATAGTTGTGGGCTTAACAAGCGGAATCAGGATTTTAAAGATGATGGTCATCCGATTAGCGCCATCGATTTCAGCTGCTTCAAAAACATCCTTTGGAACCCCAATCATGGAGGCGACATAAAGGATAATGGCTTGACCTATGTTCGTTGCAAAGGTGATAAAGATAATCACTGGCAGCACGAGGCTTTTATCTCCGAGGAAATTAACCGAGACTATTTCTAATTCTCTTGCCGCATATGGAATGAGGCCGTTAGCAGGATTAAGCAAAAAGCTCCAAACCATACTCATGACGACCATAGACACCATAACAGGTATGTAATAACTGCCCCGAATGAAGGAGACATATTTGGCATTCTTATCAAAGATAGCGGAAGCCACAAAGAGGGCAAATACAACGGTTAACGCGACAATACAGATGACAAAGATGACCGTATTGACGGTTGATTTCATAAAGACAGGGTCGGCGAATAATCGCTGATAGTTTTCAAAACCGACGAACGTCTCCTGCTGGTAATTAATCCGGAATAAGCTTAGCCGGATTCCTTCAATGATCGGATAGACGATAAAGACTAGAAAGAGTAAAAGCTGCGGCGCAATAAAAAGATACCCCGTTATGTTTTCCTTCAATGATTTCGTAATCTGCATGGTATTCCCTTACCTTTCTATATAACAATCTTAAGCTCTTTTTCAGAGCTTAAGATTGTTATCCATTCTCAATGCAGGGTTATTTCTGATAGATGACCGAGTTCGCTTTTGATTCCTCGATGATTTGGTTTCCTTTTTCCTGATAATCCTTCACGACTTGCTTCGGTGTCTTATCACCAGTGAAAAGGGCCTGAAGCTCTGGATAGAGGACCTGTCTCAATTGACTGTATCCAGGGACATTCCCCGTAAAGTTAAACATATACTGGGCATTGTCATTGTAAGCGGCGAAGAGCGGATTATCATTCTTGAACTCTTCGATAACGGAATCCCGTACCGGTATTCCATTTTTTGAAGCCTTAACAAGCTCTGGATCAGAGGAAACAAATTGAACGAAATCCTTGCTGACCTTCATGCGTGTTTCATCATTTGTGTTAAACACGGCCGCTCCGGTTACATAAGTAAAGGTAAGCGGATCTCCACTTTCAGATGGAATATTCGCTAGTCTCATATCAAATTTCTGTGTTTTTCCGCTTTCCATATCTGCTTTAGCATTGGTAGCCAAGACGGAATTCGTGAAGCTGATCGCCAGCTGTTGATTCTGGAACATCGCATTCGCATCATTGGACGAAACCGATTCAGCTCCAGGGTTTGTATACCCGCTCTCATAAACCTTCTTCAGCCATTCAGCTGCCTTCACTCCATCCGCGTCATCAAGGGTGATATGGCCGTCCTTATCGAAGAATGAATTGCCAAACATTCGTAAGTAAGCTAAGTTCCATGTATCACCTTGATTATTCAGTGCATAAAGCCCCATTGGATAAGCGTTTGGATACTTGTCTTTTGGCAGATTATCCTTTAAGCCTTTGAGGATCTTTTCATAATCCTTCAATGTCCAAGTGCCGATTTCATTCTCGCCGGCAATATATTCGTCGAGTCCTGCCGCCTTAAACATATCCGCGTTGTACGCTAATGTACCAGGCATATGGGAGAATGGATAGAAATAAATATCCTCCCCAAAGGTGACGCTTTCCCAGTAGCTTTCCGGGATATCCTTCTTCGCTTCATCATCAATCACATCGTTTAATGGCACTAAAGCTCCCCTGTGGGCATAATCCCCCATCGCAAAAACGCTTTCAAAGAACACATCAGGAGGTGTTCCCCCATTTAGATTGACATTGAGGAGCTCATCCCTTTGATCTCCTGCAATCACTTCTACATTAACCTTTACATCATGCTCCTTATACTGCTTGGAAAATTTCTCGGCAGCATATTTGAAGAAGCTGTCATAATCTGCCCCATCCTCTGAACCATCCATGACACCCTTCCATTGAGGAGTCAGCCAAACAGAAATTTCCACCTGATCTGATTCTTTCCCATTTGACTCTTTTGAATCATTGGAACAACCCGTGACAATCACCAGCAAGAGCAGCATAGCCGTTAATACAGTCAGATAACGCTTTTTAAACATATACCTTCCCCCTATCCATCTCCTAAAATGGTCTTTACTTTATTGAAGACAAGCTTTGCTAAAAGCTCGTGGCCTTCCTCATCGAGATGCATATAATCAATCCGGTTCATAGGAACCTTGCCCTTCGAATCAAGAAGCTCAATACCAGATTCCTGTAAAAGCTCCGTCAAATGGCTGGCTAAATGCTCCGTTTTATCATCACAGTCTTTCCCCATCGATTTACCGATTGGTGTCTTTGCATATTCCGGTCCAATCGGCGGCGGCACAACGACTAACACAGGTGAATTCAGTCCGTTGTGTCCTGACAAGAGCTGCTTAGCCTTAAGGGAAAGCTTGGCGATTCCTTGTGCGATATTATAGGATGTAAGACCAAAGCGCTCTTTGGCATCATTCGTCCCAAGCATGATAATGACGAGTTCAAGCGGTGAATGGCTCATTAAACAAGGCTGCAGATACGCACTTCCATTCATGCCTTCCAATAAGGGGTCATCTAATACGGCTGTTCTTCCTGGAAGACCTTCCTCTACTATTTGATACTCCTCACCAAGATGCTCCTGCAAAAGTGTTGTCCAACGTATCCCTTCAGGAAATCTTCCACCCGTGCTTGCGTCAAATCCCCAGGTGTTTGAATCTCCAAAGCAAACGATTCGTTTCTTCTCAGCCCTGTTTTGCATACGTTTGAATGGATTGATCGATCAGATTTTTTATGTCGACTATTTTCTCTAGATCCTCTCCGCTCACTGGCTCTAATGGCGCCCGCACACTTCCTATGTTGACCCCATTAAGCTTCAATACTTCCTTGATGGCGGAATACATGGATCCATTCAAGGAGCAAAGCGCGATAATAATATCATTGATATCCTTTTGAATCCGTCTCGCCTCAGCAAAATTTCCTGTTGAGACAAACTCTTCAGCTGCCAGCAAAAGCTCCGGCATCACCGCATAAGTACCACCAATACCACTGTCTGCCCCAATTAGCCGGCCAGATACAAACTGCTCATCAGGGCCATTGAACACAATGAAGTCCTCCCCTGCCGCCGCTTTAAACCTTTCAATATCCATGACTGGCATAGACGAATTCTTCAACCCGATCACCTTATCGTTCTCAAGCAATTTCGTAAAGAGATTCATAGACAAGCTGTAACCGGTTGTCTGCGGGATATTATAAATAACGAACGGCAGCGTAGAAGCCTCCATAATATCCGTCCAATAAGCGTAAATCGAGCTTTCAGGAAGCTTGAAATAAATCGGAGGAATCGCGGATAGCGCATCATACCCTAATTCCTCGGCATACTTAGCCAAACGGACGCTGTCTCTCGTGGACGGTGCACCAACATGAGCCATTAACGTCAGTTTCCCTTGCAGGCTTTCCGCAACATATCTTAATGTTGCCTTTCTTTCTTCCAGGCTCTGATAGATACATTCACCAGAGCTCCCGCCGACATAAAGTCCGTTAACCCCTTTTTCCAAAAGGTACCCACATAAATCCTTCGTTCGCTCCTCCGACACCTCTCCTAAGTCATCGTAACAAGCATAAAAAGCCGGAAAAATCCCTTTAAATTTGTCCAATCCCATCTCGCTCACACTCTCTAACATTTATTGTTATGTTTTCCAGTTTCAATATAACATGGGAGGAAATAGGCTGTAAATAATTTTCTTTATTTTTAGAATTAATGAAAAAAATTTCGATTATTGTTACTTAGCAGGATACCAATTGTCGCTGATTAGATGTACATCATAAAAAAACCGCTACTGATTAATGATCAGTAGCGGTTTAGATCAACGAGGGGTTTTAAGAAACTCCAACCCACCTAAGATTAAGCTTGTTTCATAGTACTGGATTATGCTTTCGTAAGGAGTGTTGCAATTCCTTTCATCTAATATATAAAAACAGCCACCTCCAGATAGGAAGTGGTTGAACTGGTTGTTGAACGTTTGCTGCATCGGTTGTTCATTAAGCTACTTACTTTATTCGTAAAATGGTATGAAACATTCTAGGTTTATGTTTTTCTAATGCTTGTATTAACTCATGACCAAAAACAGTAATGGACTTCTCCCAAGGGTGACCTAATAATCCCCAATTAAATTCTCTTTGTAAAAAGAAATAATAATCTCCATTAGGGAAAATAGGAACTAGCCACTCATTAAATTCATCTCTTGGAAACGCTAAAAAGGGATTAACCCAATAGCAAGGATGTTGCCAATCTAAAGCATAAACATACTCATTTTCATTTATTAATTCCTGAAAAGCTAATAAAGATTTCTCTTCAAGATTACGATAAAGCCATTTTATCTCCTCTACGTCTCCTGACCAACAAAAATAACTGGAAATATCATATGTAATAAAAGGCTTTGGCACTTTAAATGAAGGGAAATTACTTCTACTAGGTTTAAACTTAAACTTTCCATATACCATATCCCATACTAGGTCAGATTCTGAATCTGAAAGTTCAATCCAATTATTCAAAATAAACCTACTCCTAAAAAAAGAATTCTTTTAAAATTATCATACTAATATTATTCTTTACGACATTTATCAAATCCTTCTTGAACGATCCTGCCTAGTTTCTACAATAAGGAGTTCAACATATTAGGGCATTAATTCTTCTTAGATCAATGCCCCTCCAATTCAAGCATACTCTTAATAACCGTTTTACGGACTTCATAATATTTTGTACCTAATTAATGATGGATTGTTTTATGTGGTTGTTTAGAAAATCTATAATTACCTCTTGATAATCCAGAGGGTTTTCAACATAGGGGTGATGTCCAGTATCAAGAATACGAACAAGAGAATTAGGGAATTGAAAATCTTGATGATGCTCGGGGCCAACTGCATTATCATACTTGCCAACCAAAACTAACACAGGTTGTTTTATTTCTTCAGTAATTAAGGTGAAATCTTGAAAGTAATCACTTGACGAGAAGATATATTTTTGGAATTCAGGATTAGATAAGAAATCTTTATCGATTTCATCTATATGTATTTTATTTTTTACATCTTTAAACTGAAGCGAGAAAAACATATTCCTTTCTAGAAGCTGCATTTGGACAGATTGATACTCTTTCATCATATTATCCATCTCTTCACTCGCTAGTGATTCAGCATTTAACATTTCTAAGCCTTTTCTATATTGATGATTGAAGGAATCTTTCATATTTAGAGTCACATTCATTAATAGAATCCCCCAAATATGTTCACTGAAATTTTTCGCATAATTTACTGCTAAAATGCCGCCAAAAGAATGGGCCAATAAATAAAACTTATCTATTTCTACATGCTTCCTAACTTCTTCTATGTCCTTAGTCAGTCTCTTTAATGAATAATCTTGTGATTGATGCGAAGAGCGACCACAACCTCTTTGATCTACGTAAATCATTTCAAAATGGCTTTCCAATAGATGTCCAGCCAAATCACTAAAAGATTTACTCCAATAACCAGGACCGCCATGTAGATAAAGACAAGGAATGCCTTTACCACGTCGTTCCACATAAAGTTGAACTCCATCATCTGTAGTAACAAACATATTTATTCTCCTATTCACTATATAGTTATCACTTTAGTATACCGATTATTTTGAAATTAAAAATAATCGGTGCTAAACAAGCAAGTTTTTCACAGTATACATTGCGCAATTGTCTATTTCTCTTCTTCCGATAATCTGCCCGTTTCTACAATAAGAAGAAGTCCAAGATATAAGGGATTTAATCCTCTATCTTCTCTAGGTCATGCCCGAGTTAGCTGCATTAGAAAAAGACCTGATTCCATCTCTTGATATGAAAGCAAAACCACCATTAGATCTATAAGACATCCTTTATAGAAACGGCGAAAATAAATAAGGAAACTACAATAAACAGATATCCAATACTTCTCTTCCTGTCTTCTTGAAGTTCAATTAATCCAGATACCAACATAAGTGCACCAAGAAGCAGCATTAAATAGGACATAAACTCAAAGTTTTGGCTAATCACACCATATCCTGATAATGCAATAACACTAACCGCTAAGATAGATCCCAATATTTTTAGCATCCCAGCCCCCATCCTCTATTCACTTTTCAAGTTGTTCATTCATTTTAGTACTTTGAACTCAATAATATGTCTTATCATGGAATCCCTTCCTTAGCCATCCTTAAAAAGAGCGGAACAACAGCCATTGGCATAGAAACAAGGACATTTAAAGTTCAAGAAGATAACTTATTAAACTATCTTTCTGTTCGAATCCAGTTT
>NZ_JBJEFJ010000081.1:0-12591 GCF_051873915.1 Pradoshia sp. | reverse complement strand
TGCTTTGTGAAGCCCTCTTCCATCAAGTAGGATTTTGCTTCATTGTAGGATGGGAATGTACCGTCTAAATAGATGCCGGCATACACATTCCACATATCCTCCTCAAGGATGATGGTGAGGGTATGACCCTCTTCATTTCTCCATACCTCTTCGACTGCCTCTCCTTCAATGGTGATGGCTTCGTTCGGGTTGATTGATAGAAGATCAATGGATTTCTGAATCAATGTGCGCAGGTCCTCTTCTGAGTAGTCACGAATATTAACCATGCCTTTTTGGTCAACAGGGTATCCTGGAATCCCTTCTGCATACACAAAGCCATTCCCGTTCGGGTGCAGATGATAAATGACATTCTTTTTGTCAGTCTTGCTCTCTGGGAATTGGAAATTCACGCGCCCCAGTGACACGTTTTTTTGTTCAAGCTCTGGAAAGCTTGCCGCTATAGCGAGTTTTTCTTCAAACGTTAACATACTTCCTCCAAATAAGTGGATTTTTCTATTCGTCCATTATATCATTAGTTATTAAAAACCATCATGTTCAGAGTGTTAAATCATTGAAGGAGGCGGGTGAGTATATGACAAACGGACAGAATCGCAGCCAAATCAAGCCAGGGCTCGAGGTCGATATCGTCTTAAAAAAGGATCAGCGAAGCGGGACATTAACAAGAGGAATCGTGAAAGATATCTTGACGAATTCACCGACACATCCCCATGGCATCAAGGTTAGGCTGACTGATGGACAAGTGGGAAGGGTAAAGCATATCGTACAGTAAATGACCTATTTCTTGATAACAAAACAGGCGGATGTCTTTCCGCCTGTTTTGTTTGTCTCGAACTTACAAGAGATAAAAGCTTCATGCAGATTGTTTCTGGAGTTTAATAATGAAAATGACGGGATATTTAACGAAAAACTCATCCAGCTTATTTGAACTACCATTTTGAATGCGTTTCTTCAGAATTTCATGGTTTAAGGGCGAAAGCTTATCATATATGGGCGAACAGCCATCTTTAAGGGAAAAAGACAGAGGCTAAGGGCTAACCATCTTTGGTCACATGTTATCTCAGTCCGTCCAGCTGGAGAAAGGCAAAAGCCTTTCCTCTGAAATAAAAAAAGCCGCCTCCCAAAGACTAGTTCAGGAAGCCGCTTTGTATAATTCAATCCATTTCCTTATGGTGAAATGGACATTTTCCAGTTATCGGCTCACTATCATCACCGATGAAGAATTGCTTCCATTCATTATGCGCCGGGTCGCCATAATGGCTGATATCCGGGTGCTTCGGAAGCTGGTCCCATGCTTCAACGCGTTCACGCACCTTTTCACGTGACATGATTCCACCTTTTTCTGTCCCCTTTAAGCCTTCGAAGATTTTCCTGGGCTGAAAGCCAATCACGAGGCTGCTGCCGAGATCACGTGTTTTCCGCTGCTTATAGGCCGGACAATTGCCGAAAGCAAATATCGGCTCACCGCCAAAATGGAAGTCCCATAAATAGTGGTCTGGATCCTTAGGTGCCATTTGCGGCCATGGAGCAGGATCTTGTTCATGCAAGTATTGCAGAACCCTCCAGAAATAATCACGATAATAAGGGATGTCTCTCGGCTCTTTTTCGGGCTCTACAAAAAGGAAGAAGCCATGACGAACTTTTGTCGGCTGCTTGAATAAATCAAGAAAGCCTTCAAGCGCCTTCGGCAGATTGGACCAATCCTCATGAGTAATATAGGCATAACGAAGCTCGCCCTTATTCTCGGCCTTCATTCCGAAATAGCATGGGAACGTGGGGTCGGTTACGATTTTTTTAAAGGTTCTGTATTCCTCTGTGACCCATGCCGGTACTATCGAAGCATTTTCCATATCCTCTTTTTGAAGCAATTCACGATTTACCTGATTGATTAATGACATAAAACGATTCTCCTGTTCATTTAGATAGTGAATTATTCCCTAAAAAAGAAGTTTCAAACAATTTATGAATCCGCTGTATTTTGAATTGTTTATTTTATGAAAAAACAGTATAGTGAGGGTAGAAAGTTTATTAATTAATTTAATAAAGTAAAATGAAAAGGGTTTCGAGAGAATGCGATTGAGGTGAATTAATATGCCATCCATCTATCAAACAATTCAAAGTCTGCTCCAATATGGCATCGAAAATAGTCTCCTGCCAAAAGAAGATGAAATTTATACACGGAACAGGCTTATGTCTGTGTTAGACCTTTCAGAATGGGTTGAAAGTGAACCGCTCGAGGGAAGGTCTACTATTCACGAAATCCTGGATACTATTCTTGATATTGCGGAGGAAAAGGGGAGTATCTCTAATACAATGACCGAGCGAGATCTCCTAAATGCGGAGCTAATGACCTGCTTGCTGCCAAGGCCGTCTGAGGTTATTCGTCAGTTCAGAGAGAATTATGTGTCGAGTCCCGTCAAAGCAACAGACCAATTCTATCAATTCTCTATCTTGTCCAACTATATTCGTATGGACCGTATTCAAAAAAATCAACTATGGAAGACCAAGACAGAATACGGCGAACTGGACATTACGATTAATTTATCCAAGCCGGAGAAAAACCCTCGGGAAATTGCGATGCTGAAGAATGCACCTTCCTCTTCTTATCCCAAATGCCTGCTTTGTCCGGAGAATGAAGGATACAAGGGAACACTTACCCATCCGGCGAGGGGAAATCACCGCATTATTCCGCTCTCTATTAATCATGAAGACTGGTATTTACAGTACTCGCCATATGTTTACTATCCAGAGCATTGCATCGTGCTTAGGAAAGAACATATGCCCATGAAGATTTCAAGAGAAACATTTGACCGGCTGCTCGATTTCGTTGACCAATTCCCGCATTATTTCATTGGCTCGAATGCAGACCTGCCGATTGTTGGGGGATCGATCTTAAATCATGACCATTTCCAAGGGGGGCGTTATACATTTGCGATTGAAGAAGCTCCAATCACCCAAACCTTTACGCTTGCTGGTTACCCGAATGTATCGGCAGGCATTGTGAAATGGCCGATGTCAGTCATTCGCCTCCGTGGTGAAAAGGAAGAAGTAGCTAAGGTAACAGAGCGTATTTGGAAAGTGTGGCAGACCTATAGCGATGAAGGGGCCGATATTCATGCCTATAGCGGCAGCACGCCTCATAACACGGTAACACCAATTGCTAGAAGGAGAGACGGTTTATTTGAGATGGATATTGTCCTGCGGAATAATCGGACGTCACCTGAGCATCCAGATGGAATCTTCCATCCGCATCAGGAGCTGCATCATCTTAAGAAAGAGAATATCGGACTAATTGAGGTGATGGGACTTGCTGTGCTTCCTGGTCGGCTTGTAGAAGAAGTGAATAGGCTATCTCATTATTTAGTAGAGAGCACGGAAAAGGAAGAATGGCAGACTGATATGTTAAAGCATTATGACTGGTATGAGGAAATCAGGACAAGACGGGGGCAGCTGACAAGCGATACAGTTAGTGAAATCATGCAAGAGGAAATTGGAGCCCGGTTCTTAACCGTACTTGAGCACTCAGGAGTATTTAAGCAAACAGCAGAGGGTCAGCAAGCCTTCATTCGCTTTATTGACCAAATTCATAGCTGATAAAAGGGAGGAAGAGATGATGGAAAAACAACATTTACTTCAAGAATTTTATAAGAGATTCGGTCGCATTGGAGAAGGGGCTCGCGTATTCTTCACACCAGGACGCGTGAACTTGATCGGTGAATATACAGACTTTAATGGGGGGCATGTTTTCCCGGCATCTCTTTCTGTTGGAACATGGGCAGTCGCTCGCCTGCGGAAGGATGGTGTCTACCATTTCCAATCCACGAATTTTGATACTACAGCGCAGACAGCAGTTGATTCCATTGTGTACAAGAAGGAGGATGACTGGGCTAATTATCCGAAGGGAGTACTAGTAGAATTGCTCGAGCTTGCCGGAGATGAAGAAGCACGTTATACGGGTGCTGACATCATGTTCCACGGCAATATTCCAAATGGGGCTGGCCTTTCCTCATCTGCTTCTATTGAAGTGTTGACCGGACTAGCATTAAGTGAACTAGCTGGGTGTCAGGTTGATAAAGTAGAATTGGCGAAGCTGTCTCAAAGAGCTGAGAACAAGTTCGTTGGTGTCAATTGCGGCATTATGGATCAATTCGCTGTCGCTATGGGAAAAGCAGGCCATGCCATCATGCTGAAATGTGACACGCTTGAGTATCAATATGCGCCAGTAGAGCTTGATGGATATACCATCGTCATCACAAACACCAATAAACGCCGTGGTCTCGCTGATTCGAAATATAACGAGAGAAGGGCTGAATGTGAGAGTGGATTGGCTGTTTTGCAGCAATCCATGCCTGAGATCAAAACATTGGGCGATGTCAGCTACGATAATTGGCAGTTGTATAAGGATACAATCAAGGAGGAGGTTGTACAAAAACGTGTTGATCATGTTATCTGCGAGAATACCCGTGTGCTAAGAGCAGCAGAAGCATTAAAAAACCATGATGTAGCTTTGTTTGGCAAGCTGATGAAGCAGTCTCATGAATCATTGCGTGATTTGTTCGAGGTTACAGGTACGGAGCTGGATGTAATGTATGAGGAAGCATGCAAGGTAGATGGCTGTATTGGTACTAGGATGACAGGGGCCGGCTTCGGAGGATGCAATGTCAGCGTCGTCAAGAATGAAGCGGTGGCTCGATTCCAGGAGGAAGTTGCGAAGCATTATGAAGAAAGAACAGGGTTAGTACCTGAGTTCTATCTTTGCGATATCGGGGATGGTGCAAAGGAGATCTAAAAAGAAAGAATGATGCAGGAAGGTCGTTTTGGCTAATTCTGCATCATTCTTTTTTTATTTGAGACTCCGAGATTCCGAGAATAGTTCACGCAAAACCAAGGATATGGCTCCTATGACAGTTGCATAGCTTCCAAAGGAGGAAACAGTAATCACTGTTTTTTTTGCCTTCTCCGTCAGTGCGCGTTTTTGAATCGTTTCCTGGACAGTATCGAGCAGAAACTCCCGTGCATTAATGACTCCGCCGCTTAAGACAATCTTCTCGGGATTAATGATATGTATCAGGTTCGTTAATCCAATGCCAAGGTATTCTCCTGCCTCCTGTAAGACTTGCTGGGCAAGCGAATCCCCAGCCTTTGCCGCTTCAAAGACCTCCTCGCCTGTGATTTCACTGCATGAGCCGTCTCCAAGCATAACGGAAAGAGAACTCGATTCCCCTTCTTCGAGTTTGGCTCGCATTCTCTCAGCAATCGCCGGGCCTGTTGCAAAGGTTTGGAGGCATCCATTATTGCCGCAGGAGCAAGTTGGTCCATGCAGGTCAATCGCCATATGCCCAATTTCTCCGCTGATGAAATCATGGCCCAGATAAAGCTCTCCGTCTATAATTAGCCCGGCGCCTATTCCCCGCCCAACATTGATACAGGCAAGGTCTTGGGCACCTTTCTCATGACCGAACCATTGGTGACCATGGGCGATAGCACGTGCATCATTCTCAACAATCACCATTAGACCGAATTCCTTCTCAAGTATGTCTTTAATGGGTATATGATGCAGGTTGAGGTTTGGAGCGAATACGGACTCCCCTTTGGCCACATCGACGATTCCATGCATAGCCACGCCGATTCCAATTAATTTCTCTGGCTCTGGAGCGCTGATTATCATCGTACGGATGCTTTTGGTCAATAAGGAAAGGAGTGATTCCTTCTTCACAGAGGATGGCATTGCTTGAATGATGCTATGTTTAACCTCGCCTGTAAGGTTCGTTAAGATTAAATTCATTTCATGAGAGCCAATATCAACCCCGATGATGTGATGTCGTTCACTATTAAGCGTGAGTAAGGTCGGCTTACGGCCACCGCTGGACTCGCCTAGGGATTGTTCCACGATTCGTTCCTCCACTAGAAGCTCCTTTGTCAGGTTGCTGATGGTAGGAGGGGTCAGCTTTGTGAGTTTGGCGATATCTGCCCGTGAAATAGGGCCTTTCTCACGAATTAGATTTAAAACGATGGAGAGGTTGGTGGATTTCATTCTTTGAAAGCTTCCGGTAATGAATTCTTTACTCATGTGGCCTCCCGCTGTCATAAAATATAGTCAGACCTTGCTTGACAAAGTCTATCCCTATTATAAACGAATGGAACAGGAGTTTATATGCGGAAACCTGTGTTCATCCATTTTTTGAGCAATGGACCGTCTTCGCCAAAAACTGGATCAGCCTCAGGGAATGGCACCTGCTTGATTTCTTCAAGAATTGCTGGTCTTTCATCAGGTTTACCGTATTTCATGTTATAGTCCATGCCATTAGGATAGGCACCAATAACCGTAAAGCCTTCATGGGCCTCTATGCATTTATGACCTGTCCCAGCAGGAAGAACAAGGACATCGCCGCATTCAACGTCAATCATCTGTCCCTCAGCACCGCCAAGCATTAATCGGGCATGTCCTTTCGCCACTCCGAGTACTTCGTGGGTATTGCTGTGATAATGGTGTTCTTGAAGGACGCCGTTTGTCCAGCTGTTTGACCACTGATGCCGGCGGAAAATGTCCTCTATCATACCTGGTTCCAATGCCTTTTTATAGACAGCTGCAGGAAGCTCAGGATTATTTGGTATGAATCCATCATCTTGAAAGAATAGGTATTGAATGTCTGTCATCGTTTTTCCTCCTTTTTATGCGCTTTTTCCCGCTTGCTGGAGCTATTAAACAAAGACAAAAAGACCTGTGCTGAACGGGCTTTTGGCACTGGTCTCCTTATTCGTGATTCCATTCTAAATAGCGGTAATCATGCTAAATACTCTTAAAGCTTCTATCGTTTGGCTTTCCGAAAGCCGTCATAGACATTAAAGGCTGCGCCCATGAAGAAAAGGGTCATGGCTAGATTGATCGTCCAAGTGCGTACCTCTTCATTGAAGGATTGACCTAGATAGGCAATGAGTTGAGCATCGAATAAATGAGGCTGATTGGCGATTAGAATGAAGACAACTGTGGTGATGATTTGAAGGACCGTATTAAATGCGGCTAGCTTTATTGTCCATTTCCCGCTCATCCATTTGAAAAGGGAGAGGACAATCTCCAGGGCGATGAGAGCGATGATGGCCGGCCAGTACATTTGAAGCACCTCTTGATTAAAGATCGGTGTAATAAATTCCAGGCCATTTGTGCCGCTGTGATAGATTCCAACTAATTGGTCCGCATAATAATAAACGGTTGCCCAAACAGCTGTCCAAAACAATCCGCCGAATACTTCGACATTGGAAATCTTTCGTTCCTTTGTCCGGTCCAATACTTCCTTTAAATCATCAGGAGTCCATTTCTTATATATAAATGGCTGTCCGCCTTTTGAAGAATCTATTCTTTCGACAACAGCAAAGCTTACTGTTGTCCAGAAGAACACATGCATGGCCGTCTCAATCACTGAGCCTGCTGCACCTATGATTATAGCTGACAAGAGACTTAAGAAAGACTCCTCGCCTGTAAAACCGTTAACTAGCTGAGCAAGGTAAGCAATCAGCGCTATGGCTGACCCGATGGACAAACCGATTTTTAAAAGGGCCATATAGCTTTCAAAATAACGAGGGCCGATTAAATACTGCGGCCAATCACGATATTCTCTTGCTAATTTGGCCGGGTCTCCCATCTGTGTGAGCACGTCCTTTACATCTGGTTCCGTATAATCCTCAGGCAGCATATCCTCAATGGTTGAACGGAGTTCCAGTGCAATATCCTCCCGATTTCTCTCAGGCAGCCGGCGAATGACTTCTTGTATATACGTCTCAATCAGATTCATTTTTTCCCCCTCCATTTAACATGTCATACAATCGTTTAGAATGGATAAGCCATTCCTCTTTCAATTGCTCATACAACTCACTGCCTTCTTTGCTGAGTGCATAATACTTGCGCGGCCTGCTTTCCGATGTGTCCCAATAGCTTGTTACCAGCTTCTGCTTTTCGAGTCTCCTTAGTAAAGGATATAAGGTGCTCTGTTCAATCGTGATTCCGGCTAGTTCCAATGAACGGACAAGGGAATAGCCGTATTGAGGTTCTTGAAGCTGATTGAGAACAGCCAATGTTAATGTCCCTCTCCTTAATTCTGTCATTAATGAGTTCAACAACGTATTCATCTGTGCACCCCCTATGATACATACTATGCATGATACAGTATTATGTTTCTTTAAATATAACTGTTTTGAGGGTTAAATGTACATAATTTTCAGATAAATAATGATGTAAAAAATACCTTCGCAAAAAGCTCATTCGATGAACCTTTGCGAAGGTATCTTAAACGGTTTGTTTTGCTTCTTTTCTTCGATAGATGACGGTAATGCCAGTCAGCATAAGAAGGATAAATAAATAGGAAATCCATGAAATTCCTGTTAGGCCATAGAAGAGGAAAGCTCCAGCCGTAATCGAAGCAGCTGTGAGCGCATAAGGAATTTGCGTCAGTACATGGTTCATATGATTGCACCCGGCTGCTGATGCGGCAACAGTCGTCGTATCAGAAATAGGCGAGCAATGATCTCCAAAGAGTGACCCGGAGAGAACGGCAGCAAATAATGGGGTGATATCCACTCCTGTGACAAGGCCAATCTGAGCGGAAATTGGAAGCATGATTGCAAATGTTCCCCAGCTTGTTCCAGTGGAGAATGCCATGATTCCTGTCAGGATAAATAAGAGAAACGGCAGCCATGAGCTGGACAGGCTTGTTTGCTCAATAATGCCGCCTAAGTATTCCCCGGTCTTCAATAACCCGGTTAATTCGGACTGCATCCAGGCAAACAAGAGAATCCAGACCGCAGGCAAGGTTGTCTTCATCCCATTGATGAGAGCCTGGGGAACAAATTTCACCTGTTTTGTACGGATTGTGAAAACAAAGGTTACAAGGCAGGCCGCCAGAGCGCCCATAAGCAAGGAATAGCTGACCTCGCCATTCGCGAACCAATCAACGATGCTTTTCGTGTCACTATTTCGATAGCCAGTCCATATTAATAAACCAATAGAGCTGATCATTAATACGATGATTGGGATGAACAATGACCAAATAGAGCCTTTACGATGTGAATCATTTGAATCGTATGGCTTTACATGTGATTCAGCCTTTCGCATTTTCCAGAAACGGAGATCAAAATAGGCAACAAGGAAGACAAGGGCAATAGTGGTTAATGCATAGAAATTCAGGAATCCTACCTCAACAAATGTCACAATCGGATTTGCATCCATATCATGCATCACAAAGATGGCTGCGAAAATCGATGTAATATAAGCTCCCCAGCTTGAGATGGGTGTCAGAACACAGAGGGGATCTGAGGTGGAATGAATCATATAGGCCAGTTTTTCGCGCGATATGCCGAAACGGTCAAATAATGGCCGAGAGACTTGTCCATTCGTAAACATATTGAATACGTCATCCGGAAACATGGTCATTCCGAAAAGAGCCGTTCCCATTGTTACCTGTCTTTTGGAATGAAGCTTTTTGGAAGCGAACTCCCCGAATGCCCTTCCTCCGCCTAATAGATGAATCATGCCGGTCATGACTCCGAGCAAAAGAAGGAATCCAAGAACATTTAGATTTCCGGTTGCGACTTCGCCATCCTCGTAGAAAAGATGGAGAATCGTTTTTCCAATCCGCTTGATTGTATCGCCGAAGTGAAAGTTTTCGAAGATAAGGGATGAAAGAATAATTCCAACGCCGAGTGATGGAATGACCCTCCTTGTCAAAAGGACAAGCATAATGATGACAAGAGGTGGTATTAGTACTATAGCTGTTCCAGTCATATGTATACCTCCTTACAAAATTAATATTATATCAACATAATTTAACGGAAATAAAGAGAGTTTCATATTAATAAAATATTAAATTTATTTATATACAGGGAATTATTCACATTTCGACGTTTTTATTTTAAATTTACACCTCATGCGTGCTATAATGCACATTAATATAAATGAGCGCACATAAATATTCGGTTTTTTGAAGGAGGAGAGAGAAATGAGGGATGTCACTTTACTAGATATTTTTGAACATCGAATTGCACAAAAGTACTTGAATCGTTCTGGATTAGCTCATGCGATCGCGGTAGCTTATCATGCTTTTAACCTGGCGAAGGAGCAGGGGGAGGATGTTGATGCGGCCGCTAAGGCGGGCTTACTTCACGATATGGGGCATTTCACCTGGTACCGGAACGGGAAGTGGGATTATGATCTCTATCGCAAAAACGATATTCATGCGATAAAAGGGGCTGAGAGGGCGCATAAATTATTAATCAGACTTGGAGAGAATCCAGTGAAGGCGAAGACTGTATCGCTAGCGATCCTATTCCATACGGACTCTTTTCTTCCCACAAATGATATCGTACGCACCCCCCTTCAGCAAATTGTTAAATGGGCTGATGAGATGGATGAGGAAGAAGGCGGATTGCACCACTACCGCAAAGTTGACTATGAAAAGGCAAGAAAAAGCATCATTAAGCTTGATAAGATGATTGATGCAGCTCAAGGATTTGAGAATAAGAAATCAGTATAATGAATGAGGAGAGAACCGTGTCATGGGGTTCTCTCTTTTTTGTGTTTAATAGGATAATATTTCACAAAATAGTCCTTTTTGACTGTATTGGAATATAGTTATAATTAAATGGGGGTTAGAGGGATAAGGTTAACCAAATAGTGGTAAAGAGGAACGATACTAGATTTGGGAGGAAGAAGCATGGCATATAAGAGTCCGCAGGATATTGCTGCATATGCGGTTGAAGCCGGTGTAAAGAAGACGAACTTGAATTTAAAAAGCATGCTGCTATTAGGATTTTTAGGCGGAGCATACATATCAGCGGGGTATTTATTATCTGTCCGTGTGACGGCAAGTTTACCGTCGGATTGGGGGACCTTTGGTTCGTTTTTAGGAGCGGCTGTTTTCCCTTTGGGGCTTATCTTAATCTTGATTGCTGGCGGTGAGCTACTGACCGGCAATATGATGGCGGTGCCAATGGCCTGTCTCTCAGGAAGGGTACGCTGGTCAAGGCTTGTTCATAACTGGTTTTGGATAACGCTCAGTAACTTTGCCGGAGCCCTTTTCGTTGCTTATTTCTTCGGGCATTTGGCGGAATTAACATCAAGCGGAGCATTCCTTGAGAAGGTTGTTGATACGGCTGGCCATAAGCTTGAGGCCGATTTCTGGCCGGCATTAATCTCGGCTGTTGGATGTAACTGGCTTGTCGGGCTTGCTGTCTGGCTATCCTATGGGGCTGAAGATATTGGAGGGAAGATTGCTGCTATTTGGTTCCCTATCATGGCTTTTGTCGCTATCGGTTTTCAGCACGTTGTCGCAAATATGTTCATCATACCAGCTGCAATCTTTGAAGGATATTTTTCTTGGGGCGAGTATTTCGGCAACTTTATCCCAGTATTCCTTGGCAATGCCATAGGGGGAGCAGTCCTAGTAGCGGCTGTTTACTGGCAATCCTACGAAGGGCATTTGCCATCCGGTACAGATCTCAGAAAAGAGGAGTCGAAGGAGATAGAAGAGTAAATGATGGGGGATGCGCTTCATGCAGCATCCTCCCTTTAATATCCAGCATATAGGTTTACGAATATTTAGGCCAAGGAGTACGATAGGGAAATAAGGAAAAATCATACATAAAAGGAGCATTGAGGGATGAATCAGAAACAATCCTCTATTCCAAGCCCGTATAAGAGCTTGCGGAAGTTATTTGAAGAGAATATTCATGTCAACCATATTTCTGAGGAATTGGTCAGCTTTGAAGCAGGCAGCAAGATGGATGATATTCTGAATTATATGGAGCAGACCGGCTTTGATGTCGTTGGTATAAAGGATAATGGCAGGGTAATTGGCTATTTAGAGAGAGGGAGCAGCGCGATGATTCGTTTTCAGCCCTCTGATCTTGTTTCGGAATCTACACCATTAATTCATCTGCTCTATTTATTTGAGCATATTGACCGAATCTTTATTCTTGAGAGAAATGAGGTTACTAGGCTTGTTACGTTGGCAGACCTGCAGAAGCCGCCGGTTCGGATGCTTTTATTTGGTATCATTTCTTTAATGGAGATGCATCTTCTCTATGTTGTCAAACAAGTTTATAGGGATCTGTCCTGGAAGGAGAAAGTGAGTACGGAGCGGCTGAGAAGCGCTGAGCATTTATATGAAATGAGAAAGGAACGAAATGAAGAGATAACGCTTCTTGACTGTCTGCAGCTCAGTGACAAGAAAACCTTAATTGTGAAGAAAAAGGAGCTGCTTTTAAATCTCGGTTTTACATCACGGGCAGCTGCAGAGCGTTTTTTCAATAAGCTTGAGCTGCTTCGAAATAATCTTGCCCATTCACAGGAGCTGACAGGCGGGAGTTCCTTCAGAGAAATCATTCAGACCGTAAAGGAATGTGAAAGGGTTCTAGCGGCATGTGAGCAAATGCATTCAGAATGAGAATCATCTGGATGCTTTTTTATGATCGACGGGAAAATTTAAATTGTAGTTGACAGATAGGAATAATATATTTTATACTCTGATTAATCAGAAAATTGAATGACTGGCCGATCGGACCACCGAAGGCATAATCCTTTATTTGTAGAGGGTTATGCCTTTT
>NZ_JBJEFJ010000080.1:0-12875 GCF_051873915.1 Pradoshia sp. | reverse complement strand
TTTCACGTATCAGGCTCATGGCAATCGCGCCAAAGATTGCTGCTATCCCGATAGCGAAGAAATTAAACTGTGGTGAGATACCAAAAGTCAGTAGAATCCCTACATATGTCGGGGCTACAATCGATCCGATTCTCCCGAATGCCATTGTACTGCCCAGGGCCGCCGCTCGCACCTCAACCGAATAATATTGAGCCACATACGCATTGGACATATTTTGCAAACCGACAGAAGCTGCACCAATGAGTGCAATCAGCCCGTAGGCAACATAAATATTTTCCGAGAATCCAATCAGCGTCAATGATACTGCTCCGACAAAGTACAGCGGGATAAGAACCCGTTTGAAGCCAAGCAATTGAATCAGATTTCCAAATATCATCGTGCCAACAATGGACCCAAGCTGCAGAACAACGATAAACATCAGACTGGACTTCAAATCATAGCCGGCATTCATCATTAATGTTGGAAGCCATGTGTTCAAGGAATACATGAGGATGAATGTACAGAAGCAGGATAACCAAAACATCGCCGTACTTAAGCCAAGTTTGTTTTTGAAGAGATCGCGAACAGAGGATTGGTGACCAGCTCCTTCTTCTACTACAATAAAAGCAACATTATCAGGAAGCGTTGGATCAACCTTCTTTAAGACTGTGCGAAGGACTTGTGAATCCTCTTGTTTCATAAGTGAATGAATGGACTCCGGGACAATCCGGATTATGAAGGGCAGTGCCAGGAGCGGTAAAGCTGCCACCCAGTAGACAGGCTGCCACCCGAATCTCTCAAGTAATAGTTGTCCGCTAAAGGAGGCGAGCATCGCCCCAACGGAGTACCCGCAAAAGATGAGGGAAATGATAGCGGCACGATGCTTCATAGGAGCATATTCAGAGATTAACGCCGCAATATTCGGCATTACCCCTCCAAAACCTAATCCCGCAATAACCCGGCAAATAATAAAAAGAAGCGGTGTCGGCGCAAAACCAGATAATAACGTAAAGAAGCTAAACAAGAAAGTCGTAAATAAAATCAAGCGCCTTCTTCCAAATTGGTCTGAATATAGGCCAAAAATTACTGCACCAATTGCTGTCCCAATTGTCGTATAGCTGCTGATTGACCCCGCCATCATGTCCGAGATCCCCCATTCCGCTTTTAGAAATGGAATCGTTGCACCATAAATGACAACATCATAGCCATCGAACATCATGATAAAAAACATACAACTAATAAAAATATAATGAAAGCCTCTAAGTTTACTATGATTTATACGTTCAATAGGATTCACTTTCTCCATGGCGCCCTCCAAATCGTTTATCGTTTCTGGAAATGCATAGCCGCCTGCACAGGATACAGGCGGCTGCATCTAGTTTACTGCCAAACCTCTTCAGCAATTTCTTTTACAAAACGAAGCTTGCGCCATTGCTCCTCTTCCGTTAGAATATTTCCTTCCTCCGTAGAGGAGAAGCCGCATTGGGGGCTTAAGCACAACTGCTCAAGCGGAACATATTTTGCCGCTTCTGCAATCCGTGCTTTTATGGCTTCTTTATCCTCCAATTCGCCATTCTTAGATGTTAGCAAGCCAAGCACGATCTTCAAATCCTTGCGATTAACGTATTTCAATGGTTCAAAGCTTCCTGAACGCTCATCATCAAACTCGAGGAATAAACCATCAACATTAAGGCCGCCGAATATTACCTCAGAGGCATAATCATATCCCCCGCTTGAGAAATAATTCGATTTATAATTCCCGCGGCAAATATGCATCGTCACAGCCAAGTCCTCTGGTTTATTGGCAATCGTCTCGTTAATCATCCGCTGCATGACCAGCAGCTCCTCTGCAGGGTCCAAGCCCTTTGCCCGCAGCTTGTTGTGACCTTCTTCTGAAAAGAGATCAGACCATGCTGTATCATCCAGCTGCAGGTATCGGCAGCCTGCATCATAAAAGGCTTGAATAGCCTTTTGATAAGCGGCAATCGTATCTTGCAAAAGCTTCTCCCGGTCTTGATATCTATCATCATTTATATCCGCACGATAGAGAAGCATATTCGGGCTCGGGATAGTTTGTTTGACGACAGCATCACCCGCATGCTCCTGTACAAATCGGAAATGCTCCAGAAATGGATGGTCCGAGAAATCAATCTGGCCACTAACACGAATTCCTTCCTTGCGTGTCTCCATCTTGTGAAAGCTAAGACCCGTCTCCTTTTCATAATAGTCAACGCCATCAAGACCGCCTAAGAAGTCAAAATGCCACCAGCTTCGGCGGAATTCCCCATCCGTTACCCCAATTAATCCATTTTCCTTTTGCTTTTCGATAAGGTGAATGATTTCTGCATTCTCGACATTCTTCAATTCCTCGTATGTAATGGTACCAGCTTTATAATCCTCTCTTGCCTGTTTAAGAGGCTCCGTGCGCAATAAGCTGCCAACGTGATCGTAACGGAATGGTGCAGTGATTTTTGTACTTTCTTGAATGTGGATAGTCATGAAATGCATCTCCTTCTTCCTTTGTCTTATTAGGAAGTGTAGCATGACCGCATCACTCGCAGATAACACTTAAAATGTATCTCTAGCTATAGCTTTAAACTATAGCAAAGCTTGCTCTTCAACGATTGTATCTTTTAAATACTCGATATAAATATTGGCAAGCGGGCTGTTCTTCACATTTTTATGTGTAATATAGCCGACCCTGATTTCTTCATCAACACGCAGTGGTACAGACACAATGTCTGATCCATTCAGTTCGCGGCTGATGACACCTGTGGAGATTGTATAGCCATTCAGGCCAATCAATAGATTAAACAAAGTGGCACGGTCACTGACATGAATATTCTTCGGCCGTGAAATTGTACTTAAGATTTCCTCCGAGAAATAAAAGGAATTATAATCCCCTTGCTCAAACGATAGGTATGGATAAGGGAGGAGATCGTTTAAGGTCACATATTCCTGTTTCGCCAACGGATTGCCCGAGCTGATGAATACATGAGGTCTCGCCGTAAACAGCTGATGAAAGATGAGATTCCCTTCCCGCAGGAATTTCGAAATCACCTTCTCGTTGAAATCGTTCAAATAGAGGATGCCAATCTCGCTATGCAGATTCTTCACATCCTCGATGATTTCATACGTCTTCGTCTCCCGTAACGAGAACTCATAATCCTCACGATGATAATTCTTCAACAGGCGCACAAATGCACTGACCGCAAACGCATAATGCTGGGAGGAGACCGAGAAATGCTGCTGGGTTGACTGCGCACCCGCATAGCGGTTCTCCAGCAAATCCGCCTGTTCCACCACCTGCCTCGCATAACCGAGGAACTCCACTCCCTCAGGTGTCATCGTGATTCCTTTATTTGTCCGGATGAACATCACGATTCCAAGCTCATTCTCTAATTCCTTCAGTGCATTAGATAAACTCGGCTGACTGATGAACAGATTTTGTGCAGCTTTACTGATCGAGCGGCTTCTCGCGACTTCAATTACATATTTCAACTGTTGCAGCGTCATGAACAACCGCCTCTTTTCTGATTATGTTGATTTCCTCTGCAGGCAGACACCGTCCGCTTCGAACAAGAAACTTTAAATAATCATAGTTTACCAGAAAATTCAGATACATAGGTATATTTGATATCAAGATTAAACTCCACCACGAAGTGTCTTTTCTTGATTACTTGGGGGAATTTTGTATAATAAAAGGAATTAAATCAATCAAAAAGTTTTCTAGGGTTCCGCAATCATATCGGTTGGCCTGGTCCGAGAGAAAACTCACAGCAATTGCTGTGCCACGGAAGGATAAAAGCCTGGGAGATACTGTTTAGCAGCTATCTCTCGGGCTTTTTTGATTTTTTAGGAGGTTATTGAGATGAACAAGGATTGGATTCAAGTATTCATTGCCGCTGTCTTTGAGGTACTTTGGGTGATTGGCCTGAAGCACGCAGACAGCCTGTTGGACTGGGGAGGAACGGTCGCAGCCATTATCATCAGCTTTTCGGGGCTCATCATGGCCAGCCGTAAGCTTCCGGTCGGAACCGTTTATGCTGTCTTCGTCGGGCTTGGTACAGCAGGTACCATGCTGTCTGAGGTTCTCTTCTTTGGAGAGCCGCTTAAATTAGAAAAAGTGATTCTCGTGCTCATCTTATTGGCCGGCGTAATCGGATTGAAGCTTGTCACAGATGATGAGCCTAAGAAAGGAGAGGCTTCCTAATGGCATGGATATCGTTAATTTTAGCCGGAGTATGTGAAATGATTGGTGTGGCAATGATGAATAAATGGAATAATGACGGCAAATGGACGTCGATTCTTTTGCTGATTCTCGGATTCGGTGCAAGCTTCCTTTTCCTTTCACTTGCCATGGAGACATTGCCAATGGGAACTGCCTATGCCATCTGGACCGGCATTGGTGCCTCTGGAGGTGCTATCGTCGGAATGCTGATTTACGGCGAATCAAAGAACTGGCGCAGGGTTTTGTTTATCTTCATGATTCTCGGGTCGGCTGTTGGATTGAAGCTAGTTTCCTAGACAAAAAACACAATACCCTAAGCAAATGGTATTGTGTTTTTTCGTCTTATGATCCATGTGTGCTTGAACCTATCTGTAATTTAAGCTACATGATTCCCCTTTTCCCTTATGCACTCTGCACTTATACCTTCGTGCCAAATGGAAGCTTGGAAAGAGCCATATTTCACCGGAGTTCACCACTCAGCTACCAGCTCCCGAATCACAATCAAATGCTCTCTGCTCCGTTGTCCAGTTTATTAATGCAAAATCCCTTCCTCACCCTATTTTCCCAAGCTCATCAAGAAAAGCTGGCCTATTCTTAAAAGTCTGTTTTAACTCTTCAATAAAGAGGGCTGTATTTCTATTACCGCCTATTTTCTTATAATCTTTAATGATCTTGCAGACTTTTTTATACTTCTTACGTTCATTGGCTTCAGCCGCTTCCGCTTCTATGAATGTCTTAAAGATTTTATTTACATCAGCAGCGTAATCTTCAAGCAAGTATGGATACAATTCTTGAATGGCAGATGGATAGCGACGACAATAGGCTAACAACTTATCATTCAGCTTTTCTTCTTTCAGAATCTCTACATAGATAGATATTGGGTATGTTTTTTTCTCGAGTGTATGAAGAATATCCTGTTGAACAGTTGGCCACTCCTCTTTTGTATATAACTCTTTCAGTTCCAAATAATACTGAAAATAATTCCTATAAATGAAATCAAGCATCAATTCTCGCTGCTTAGGAATATCTCCAAGCCCTTTATAAGCCTGCAATAAATATTTCTTCCATTGCAAAACAAGACCCGCATAGTCTTTGTTAAGAGAGATTCCCTCTTTACATAGTGAAACTACTTCCGTGTATTTCTCGTTCTCTAACAGGTGAAGAATCGCCTTTTCTCTAAAAGGACTATAGGCGATGTTTTCATAAATGAATTTGAGGGCTTTCTCTTCACCGTCATGATATTCCCATAATTCTAATTGGATGAGTTTAATTCGTTCAAGCTCATATTTAGCACTCCAACTAGTCATATCCAGTCCATTCAAGCGAGTATTCAACTGCTTCTCGAACTTTTTTCTAATCCCTGCATCAGCACAAAAAGGAATGCATACTCGCAGTAGATCATTACTCCACTCACCCCACCCATCGTAGCGTTTATGCATGGCTTCCTTCATCACCACTGTATATAAATGATTTTTCTGCTTAGCATCCATAGATTCTATATTCTGACGAACTGCTTCCTGAGTAATTTTAATACTCTCATTTATGACAGAGCCAACACTTCCGCCTGAGTCATCACTGTATTGTAGCATTCTAACCACCACCGAAAGGATTGCAATACATAACAATACCGCCTCTTCCGCATGACCCTCTACAGCCTTTTGCCGTGCTTTTTCTAGTACAATATTTGCCCCTTCTAATGCATGGTCTACATCCCTCCAAGCAATGAAGCCGCTCCGTTTATACTGCCGAATATAGCTATTTATCAACTCCTTACTTGAAGCAACCTCATCCTCAGTCGTTGCATACATGTACTCTATTCTTTTTGCAATCTCAGGATTTCCCTTTACTAGCTGTACTGCCAGACTCAATAGCTCAGCTTTTGAAAGCCTTGAAAGAATAGTTTCAATATCCTCTTTTTTCTTTGTGTTCTTCACCTTCTTATTCTTTTCCGGAGCAGATAGCGTGCCGATTTTTTCTCGAAGTGCATAAAAGGCCGCTACCTGATGCTTGCAATAATCGCCCCAATCATACGGACAATCACAAGCTGAATGGACAATTTCTCCCTCTCCATTTAAATTGATTTGAATTGTATAATGATTAGAACCCATGATTTCTGCCACAAAATGCTGTGGACTAACTTCAACCATCCCTAATATGTGATTCTCCTCAAAATATCGTTTTCCTCGATCCAATATTTTCCTTGGCACATACTCCTCAAAAGCAGTCAATTTCACACTAATTCTCCTCTCGTCTATGATAAATGAATATTATGATTCTATATGGGCAACCCTTATTAAATCTTTTATCGTAATCATCTATCTATTTATTATTACCAGAATCAAGCATCCTATCCAGCTAGACATTATGACATTACTTCTTAAAAAAAACCATCATGGTTATAATGGAAATGCAAAAAACCGAATTCCTGGCAAAGGCATTCGGTTATCTCATTAGGTCGATATCACTTCCTCCATGAGAATCTCTCTGCTTCAAGTTCCAATAGTCTCTTTCTTAGATTAGAATCATGGGCATATATATACAACCCATGAACTCCCCTCTTCATCAGGACATTCAGCGAATTCAAGATAATCTTCTCCATGATTTCTTCACTGTTTTCATAGTCGCTTCTGCCCCTGAAGGCCTCAATATCCTTATACTGATCCGGGTAAACTTTCAGTGTATCAGAATCTTTATCATAGCCTATTGACGGGCCTAGAATGACTCCAACATAGTTTAAATCAAAGCCTTGAATCGTATAAATGGAGCCGACTTCCCTGATTGTCTCAGCTTCCTCGGCCCATGTACGGTTTCCATAATCATTATTCCAGGGAAGCTTGAAGTTTCCTTCTTCGACATAATAGGCTTCTCCATCTTTCTTATGAACATAGTCAAAGGTTGAAACAATTCGAGCCAGTCCATGCTTGCGGTCCATTTGTTGGATGACCTCATACATCTCAGCGGCCGAGTCAAAAATCCGAAAATCATACTTGTCTTCAATTGGCATCGGGCTAAGTTTCTTTTCGACAAACTGATCTATCCAATTGACGAGAGCATCGGAGGCGCGTATTCGAAACTGGTTCTTTAGGACATAGTCTCCCTTTTGACAGCCTTTTGTAACTTGTTTCAGCTTCTCCTCATCCCAATAGCTTTTCATCTTCAGGACTTGCTTATCATCAAAAACGACAATCGCAATCTTGCTGTGTCGGATAATTTCCTCGAGATGATTTTCTTCCGTGAAATTATTATAGCTGTCGGATTTAGTTAGCAGTAAATGAGCTTCATCCACTAAGACAATATCCGCCCGATGCCCCAGCTTCTTGCGCCTGTTAATAAAGCTTGTTGGTTTCTCGAAATGTTTCTTAGAGAGTGCCTTCACATTCCCGGCGATCTTTTTATACGTTTTTAACATTTCCGAATGATTGACCAATAGATAGTTATCCGTCTTATACAAAGGACTATCCTTATCCTTTGATAGCTCCTGAATTTTATTGAAAACAGAGCTGAGGACTACACTCTTTCCGACACCGGCTTCCCCTTTAATGATGAAAACAAATCGGACCTCATCATTAATATGTTTTTCGCAGACTTCGATGATTTCCTGCTGTAACTCCAGCTGGCCAATCGTCATCTCTTTAAATGGAGAAAGCTTAAAAACATCCTTATTCTCAATCGCCTGCCTGGAATGGTCGACCATCTCCCTCTTTAAGAGCTCTGTCCAAATATCATCAAATACCTCTTCGTCAAAGAACTTTTTCTCATAATAATTATGCATCACGCTCTTAACAGTCTGACTCTTATTCTGCAGCTTGTAGCGCTCATCTGCCAAGAAATAATTAATCAGCTTCGTCTCAATATTATAAGTTGCAGAACGGTTGAATTTCTCATGCTTGATAATGGACATTTTCTTTAAAGATTTCCGTTCATGATTCTTCAAATGGTCCCTCATTCGATTTTTGACAGCCACTGTCTCTCCTATGTATACAGTCGTATCATTATTCAAAAAATAAACGACAGGATAGTCGATATAAAAGCCGTTCATGCGATTAATTGATTCCTTATTAAATGCCATCGTCTCTATATCCACTTGTCCCATTCCCCATCCCACCTATCTATAGCTGATTATAAACCTGCATCATTATGGTTTTGCGGAGCCGGATACTTAAGCGCATTCTTCTTAAGCTTGCGAAGCGCTTCCTCCTCCAAATCGATATCCAATTTATCGGCTAACTGCAGAAGATAAATAAACACATCAGCCATCTCTTCTTTAATATTCTGTCTAGATTCACGTGCAGCCTCTTCACTGTCCTTCCACTGGAAATTCTCTAGCAGTTCATTCGCCTCTAAAGAAATCGATATCGCTAAATCCTTCTCATTATGGTATTGGCCCCAGCCTCGCTCATCCCTGAATTCCAGCACCTTTTTCATGACTTTCTCCATTTAGCAACCCACCCAACTTTAAGTTCTATCTATTCTACTTTATCATTTTTCAATAAGAAGACAAAAAAGTCAGCAGTTCCTCCCTGAAACCTCAATCCCCTATACTGCTTAGTAATAAAACATAAAAAAAGCCCTTCCAAACGAAGGACTTTTCACTTATTATGACCTTATTTTTCGATTTTCTAATGCTTTAGATACAATGGAAACCCACTCTTCATCCTTTTCGCTAAATTCTCTTTCAATTTTTCGAAGGGCTTCCTTTCCCATTTTTAATGCTAATTCAACATTAGTAAACATGAAAATCATGGACTCAGCCAGCTGGTCAATATTGTTTTTTGGTACAAGTATGCCATTAATACCGTCATCAATCAGTTCTTTTGGACCGTAATTAATATCATAGCTCACAACTGGTGTAGCATTAGCCATACTCTCTAATATAGATAGAGGAAACCCTTCTGTTCGAGAGGCTAAAATGCTAAATAATGCACCTTGATACTTTTCTGGGGGATTCTGTGCATAACCATTTATTTTTATATGACTAGTCAAATTGGCTTTTTCAATCATTTGCTGCAAATTCTCTTTTTCAGCTCCATCACCCCATAATTCCAATCTAGCATCAGGAACCTTCTTGACGACTAGTTCAAAAGCTTGAATGATGTGATCAAAATTCTTAATTGCAGCATACCTGCCAATCGCTACCGCAAGTCGTTCATCTCTACCAATCTTCGGCCGGCCTAACCAGTTTTTTTCAATAGAAGGTTTTACTATATTTGGCATCACATATAGATTATCCTTTGGACCAAATCTCTTCTCAATATCCTCCTTCTGCTGCTTGGTTAGAACTAACGCAGCATCAAACTTATCCAAATAATCAAAGCCTGTCCGAACAGGCGGGGCGATCTCAGAATCATCCTCAAAAGGCGCCGTAAGATGATTGCTGTGAAGCCTCCAAATTTTAGCTGCTTTTTTATTTGTTACCTTAATCATTAACAGGTCTGTATTCCTAGCATCAGAGACTAGAACAGGATTCTCTTTGTCCTTAATGACTTGTTCAATCCATGCAGTTTTCAACTCATCATCATTACTATATATCGCTGACATGGAGCCATCCTCATTAAACACATTGACGCGAACAGATTTTCCATTTTCCGGATTGACCCATTTAGATAAATAGGCTTGGTTGTTATTTCGGTAAAAAACCATTTGACGAGGCTTATTTAGCTGGTAGTCCATGAATGAAACTTTTCTTATTATGCCAAATTCATCGTATATTTCTCTTTTTGTTCGATAGCGTTCTTCATTAAAATAATCAATGAAATCTAATTTTCCATTTTTGCGGTACTTTTTGTACCTCACATACAATCCATTCTCATAAACACGGAAAGCATTATGTCCAATATGCGGATCTAAATATCCTGTTTCACTAGGTTCATCCCTTTTAAGAGGTTTTTCTTGCCCACATAATCCCTCATATAGATTTAGTATCTTTACCTCTTTACTCAATAAACCTTGATCAATCAATTGTTTTCGAATAGTATCATATCTCGTATCAAAATTAAATGTTAGTATATGAGTATCAAAGCCCATCCTGGCAAATGTATTCGCCTGAGTTAAAGACGCTTTTGTCAAACCACCCCGTTGTACATCCAAAGAATTGATTAAGAAGTACATCGTCGCATTCATTTTTTACCAACTCCCTCATAGATAGAACTAATACTTATACCATAGATATTGAAAATTATTACTATTAACCAATGGATGCTCTAGGTGAAAGATTGAACTGGTGTACCATCTTTAGCACCCTTCCGTTATACGAATCCCTTCCAAAATAGTAATTCAGAAATATCAAATACTTAAATCATCCTTATGTATCTGAATTCCCCACTTGTCACTAAAGTAACCCTTCTATTATCTTTTTGAACACTTTACAAGCTCCACACATCATTCATTGTGATCTCTCAATGAATAGTCTTTCGAAACGTCTTTTAGAATGAACTGACCTTTCTCTCATCTCTTTCATTTCTCTATTAAGCCACTACAGACATGACAAAATGTTCTCCGATGTTGCATAAAAGGCTAGCATTTCGTTAAAAAATTGACTAATATATTAGTATACAAGTATACAAGTTTCGCATAGTTTTAATCTCTTTCTCTTCGTTACATGATTAATAACTCACGAAAGCGCTTTAAAAACTAGTTACTTGTAAAGTTTCAATAAGAACCATTACTTTTTTAAAAGGAGCTTTTATCAATGGGTAAAGTAAATTTAAAAGCACAACCATATAATTTAACAGACGATGATATTAAATGGGTTCAAGATACAATCAGCTCTATGACCATCGAGGAGAAGATCGGTCAATTATTTGTCAACATGGGATCTAGCCGTACAGAAGAATATTTAACAGACATGGTTAATCAATATCATATCGGCGCCGTTCGCTATAACCCTGGAAAAGCGGAAGAAGTATATGATCAAAATAAAATCTTGCAAGAGAAAAGTAAGATTCCTTTGTTAATCGCAGCGAATACAGAGGCTGGCGGAAACGGAGCTTGTACGGATGGAACAGAAGTTGGTTTAGAAGTCAAAATCGGGGCAACTAACGACACAAAATGGGCATATGAAATGGGACGTGTTTCCGGCGTTGAAGCATCTGCCATTGGCTGTAACTGGAGTTTTGCTCCAATTGTAGATATAAACTACAACTGGCGTAACCCAATCATCTCCAGCCGTTCATTCGGTTCTGACCCGGATTTAGTGCTTGAGATGAGCCTCGCTTACATGAAGGGTATTCAGGAAAGCGGAATTGCTCCAGCAGCAAAACATTGGCCTGGAGACGGCGTAGATGAGCGCGACCAGCATTTATCCTTCTCTGTAAACAGCCTCTCTACAGAAGAATGGGATGCAACATACGGTAAAGTATACAAAGGCTTAATTGATGCGGGTCTGCCTTCCATCATGGCAGGACATATTCATTTGCCAGCCTATGAGAAACATTTCAATCCTGGCAAAAAAGATGAAGATTTGATGCCTGCAACATTATCAAAAGAAATCACTACAGACCTGCTTCGCGGCAAATTAGGATTTAACGGGGTTGTCGTAACAGATGCGAGCCATATGCTCGGCTTAACTGGCGCTATGAAGAGAAGTGAACTACTTCCAACATCCATCGCTGCAGGCTGCGATTTATTCCTATTCTTCAATGATCCAGATGAAGATTTCGCCTACATGATGGACGGCTATAAGAAGGGAATCATCACAGAAGAACGTTTGCAAGAAGCACTAGAACGTATTCTTGGTTTGAAAGCAAGCCTCGGACTTCATAAAAAAGCAAAAACAGACATTATGCTGCCTAAAGAAGAAGCTATGGCGAAAATTGGACTTCCAGAAAACACAGCCTTGTTCAAGGAAGTTGCTGATCAAGCCATCACATTAGTAAAAGACAAACAAGATATTTGGCCAGTTACACCTGAGAAATACAAACGCGTTCTATTAGTTGACGTAAAAGGTGTTCAGGGCGGATTCGGCGCTCTAATCGGAAGTAAAGAAAAAGCGGTTGATATGATGAAAGAATTGCTTGAAGCACAAGGTTTCATCGTAACTGTTTGGGAATCAACTGAAGAGAAAATCATGAAGCTTCCAGAAGAGGAAAGAGCAGCAGCTATCGCAAACGTCTATGCTCAAAAGAGACCAATCACGGAGCTAACTGATAATTATGACCTAATCATCAATATCGCAAATGTAAACCCAGGTACGGTTCAAAGAATCGTATGGCCTGCAAGTAAAGGAACGCCAGACATTCCGTTCTATATCCATGAAGTGCCAACAATCTTTGTTTCTGTTCAATATCCGTACCATTTACCAGATGTTCCGCAAGTCAAAACATACATCAATGTGTATGACAGCAGAAGACAGTCATTAGAAGTACTTGTCGAGAAATTGATGGGACGCTCTGAGTTTAAAGGGGTAAGTCCAGTTGATGCTTATTGCGGATTTGTTGATACGCGAATTTAATAGCACAGAATGAAGAAGCAGGGATACCTATTCCCTGCTTCTTTGTTTTGAATTCTGTTTCGGATTCTATTCCTATCATTAGGCATTCGCCCTTACCCATAACCATCGTGTTTTCGCCAATAAACCTTATTCAATCGAACCTTTCCGAGAAGCTCAGTTCCATTCTCACTTCAAATCAAAAAACAGGCGGGACTAAAACTGCATCCCACCTGTTCA
>NZ_JBJEFJ010000079.1:0-2420 GCF_051873915.1 Pradoshia sp. | reverse complement strand
ATAACAAAAATAGTGCGAGAGAAAGGATAAGAAAAATACTATAGTAGAATTAGTGAAAAACTTCACAAATGATATTAATCCAGATATAACAAGGGAAGAAATCTTCCTTTTTGTTTGAAGGCTACCTGGATATTTCAACGATGTAAGCGTTTTAAAGAGAAAGTAAGAAAACTATTGTGTGAGGAGAGTTCAACATGAGTCAACAGAATATGGTTATGGATAAGACCGAGCAGTTTCCATGGATGGACAAGTCACTTTCACCACGTGAGCGTGCTGAGAAGCTTGTTGCTGCTATGACTTTGGAGCAAAAGATTGCCCAGCTGCACGGTGCCATGAATACAATCAACATCTATGACTTGCCGTCTATGGATGAAATGAATATGATGAGCCCTGAGGAGCAAGAGCGCCTTATGGCTCAAATCCAAGTTCAGCGCCATGTTAAGGGTATTGAAGAGTTGGGTATCCCTCGTTTCCGTATTACAAACGGACCTGTAGGCGTAGGTATGGGGGATGGTCATCCAAGCCCGCCAGCTACTGCACTGCCAATGACAATTGGTCTTGCTGCAGGCTTTGATCCTGAGCTAGCGCGTGAGTACGGGGATATCATTGGTTCTGAGACGGCTACGCTTGGCCAGCATGTACTTGAAGGACCAGGGGTTTGCTTGCACAGAACGCCAATCGCAGGTCGTAACTTTGAGTATTTCTCTGAAGATCCATACCTTTCCGGTGTAATGGGCGTTGAGGTTACGAAAGCGATTCAGGAGCATGATGTTATTGCGATGGGTAAACACTTTGCCGTTAACGATCAGGAGTACGAGCGCTTCCGCACAAGTGTTGAGTTGGATGAGCATGTATTGCGCGAGCTTTACCTTCTGCCTTTCGAAATGTTAGTCAAAGACGGTGACATCGCCGCTATGATGAGCGCTTACAACCGTGTTCGCGGTGTGTACGCAACGGAAAGCCGCTACCTTCTTAACGATATCCTTCGTGACGAGTGGGGCTTCCAAGGGTATGTACAATCTGACTTCTGGTCTTGCCGTTCTGCTGCTGCATCATTGAATGCTGGTATGGACCATGAAATGCCGGATGCTAAATGGTTGAACGAGACGAATGTGAAGAATGCCCTCCAAGACACGAGCCTTGAAATTGAAACGGTTGACCGTGCATTGGTTCGCCGCTATACACAAATGTTCCGTTTCAATCAATTCGAGCGTCCTTACAATCCAGGTGAGATTGATGCGAAAGGACACGGAGCTAGATCTAGAAAAATCGGTTCACAAACAGCGATTCTTCTAAAAAATGAAGATGAAATGCTGCCACTTGATCCGAAAGCCTATGGCTCCATCGTGATCATCGGTCAATCTGAATTCGTGGATGATGCTTGCAACGGCGGCGGCGGTTCTTCAAAGGTAACTCCGCTCTACACTGTACCACCAGTAGAAGGTATGCAGAATGTACTGCAAGGTCTTGGTTCAGACTCTAAAGTCAGCAAGTTCACAGTTGCTTCCGATTTATCAAATCTTGAAGAAGCAAAAGCTGCTGCAGCTAAAGCAGACATGGTGATCTTAATGGCTGGTTTGGTTGCCTCTGAAGGCTTTGACTTGCCAACACCAAACATGTTGAACGACCAAAACCGCATGGTTGACGAATTGTTGGATATCAATCCGCAAACTGTTGTTGTCATGAAAGACAGCAGCCCAGTCATGATGCCATGGATTTCTAAAGCTAAAGCAGTTCTTGAAGCTTGGAACCAAGGTACTGAAGATGGTCACGTTGTGGCTGATTTACTCTTCGGTGTAGTTAACCCATCAGGTAAGGTTCCTACAACCTATGCGGCATCTGAAAGCGACCTATTATACGCAGGCAAGCCTGAGCGCTACCCTGGTACAGATGAAGGTAACGGCTTCCCAGTTATCCGTTATTCTGAAGGCCTCAACATGGGCTACCGCTGGTTCCAGTCTCAAGGAATTAAGCCATTATTCCCGTTCGGATATGGCCTATCCTACACAACCTTTGAGCTTTCTGGATTCTCAGTCACACCAGAACAAACAGACGGCAAATCTCCTATCGCGGTTAAAGTAACCGTAACGAACACAGGAAAAGTGGCTGGAGCTGAAGTTGTTCAAGTATACCTAGGCATTCCTGTCCACGGACAGCCGCCTAAACGTCTAGTTGGCTTCCAAAAAGTTCACCTAGAGCCTAATGAGTCACGTGAAGTAACAATCACAATTGACCCAGCTGCTACGAACCATCCAATGGGCGTATGGGACTACTATGAACATGACTTCGTCGTAAGACCTGGCGAGTACACTGTATATGTTGGGACTTCCAGCGAAGATACTCCTTATAAAGGCACAGTAGTTGTTGAATAAAAGAATGAAGGATTGAATCCGATTAGGGTTCAATCCTTTTTTCTAGTT
>NZ_JBJEFJ010000078.1:0-13348 GCF_051873915.1 Pradoshia sp. | reverse complement strand
CCAATCAGAAAGAAAACGGCGGTAACAAAACAATCTGAAGCCAAATAATAAAAAGAAGCATTCCTAGCGGAATGCTTCTTTTTATTTCTCTACTTTAATGAACTTCTTACGGACATACCAGATCACAAACGCAAGGAAGAGGATTACAAGCAAGACATAGACAACATTGGAGTAATAATCCATGTAGTGTACGATGGACTCCCACGAATCCCCTAGCATCGCACCGATGGAGACAAGTACGACATTCCAAATGAATGTCCCAATCGTTGTCAGAAGGAGAAAGGTCACGAAATTAATGCGTGCCATTCCAGCTGGTATGGATATTAAGCTCCGAATCAATGGGACGAACCGACAGAAGAATATCGTCCAAAGTCCGTACTTATGAAACCAATTATCAGCCTTCTCCACATCCTCAACTGTTACACGCAGGATATGGCCATAACGTTTCACAATCTTTTCTATTCTTTCTTTGCCAAGAAGCATGCCAAGACCATAGAGAATAACCGCTCCAATAATGGACCCGGCGGTAGAAACAGCCACAACACCTGTGACGGTCATGCTAGTCTCGGCTGTCATGGCTCCCCCGAATGTTAAAATCACCTCAGATGGGATGGGCGGAAATATGTTCTCAACCGCAATCAAAAACAAGATTCCTATGTAGCCAAACTGATCCATTATATCGATAATCCAATTTTCCATTCTTAAACTCCCTTACTGCATATACATTTAGTCGCTCAATTTATTTATATGGGGTCAATTGA
This sequence comes from Pradoshia sp., assembly GCF_051873915.1. NCBI lineage: Bacteria > Bacillati > Bacillota > Bacilli > Caryophanales > Bacillaceae > Pradoshia > Pradoshia sp. The sequence goes on along the minus strand of NZ_JBJEFJ010000078.1, from coordinate 12,587 downwards.
ATGGCTAGTACAACTAGCACATTCTATAATTTTCCTCAAGTAGTAAATCCCGTTCATTATCTCTTAATTATACCATTCAGGCAAATAATATGTTGAATACATCTCCTCAATTGTTGACCTAAAAATACCTAAAGTGGCCACCCATGAAATCGTCCGGTGGTCATTTTTCTGCCTTTATTAGCTGCTTCAATCAGCTCATTTTCTGTCGGGAGCCTTCTTTTTCTTTTCCGCAATAAATCCATAGATGTGCGTACCACTATTTTGTAGAATCAGCTTTTCGGCGCATCGGAGTAGTGAAGCATTCCTATTAATGACAAAGCTTTATCAATAAATCGCACGCAGCTTGTTCGTTTCTAGCATAATTTTAAGCAAAGCGCTAAAAGCCATCCTTGTGCTGTAACAAAAGAAATTAACCCTTGGTGGATGTTCTCTCCATTCATTTGCATAGAATCTCCTTTTGACTTCATAGACAGGTTCGTAAATAATAGATACGTTACATAATAGACTACCTATCTAGCATAAAAGGGGTTATATTTTTGGGGAGATGCAAACTTTTAGGCTGGGATAGCCGTCTATTACTTGCAAATTAAATCTGGGAGAGACATCAAATGGGAAAGAGCAGACTCAAAATACTGAAACGAAAAAAGCAGCTTCGAATCTTTGGTTTACTCATAAGCATAGTGGCAATCAGCTTTGCCATTAAATTATCTTGGTCCAAAACGGCCACTACCACTGTACCTTCTGGCAAAACCGATGAAATGTATAAGCAAGTGGAAATTTCAACCCTATCAAAAGGACATGTTTCAGTTGAATATCCTCTCTTTCATCTAGACAGCGTAGACCAGCAAATCAAGATTTATCTCGATTCTCTTCTGGAAACAATCGAGAATACAACGGACAAGGAAAAGGTCACCCTCTCCTATAAGATTCATCATTACAGCAACCAAACCTTATCCATCTCTTTTCTGGAATCAAAACGGCCAATAAACCTTCTGACGATTGATTTAAAGAAGGGAAAAGTCATCACCTTTGATGACCTTATCAAGGATGAGCCTGACAGCGATTGCTTGGACTTGCTTTCCGATATAGCTTTTGCTGAAATCAAAAAAAATAATTCCTCTGCCCTCTCGGATAAAGAGATTAAAAAAATGACGGCCCCAATTGCGGAAAACTATAATCAATTTATTATTTATAACCAAGCAATTGTTTTTGATTTGCTGCTCAATGATGAAAAGGAAAATTATCAACTAGCTATCAGTAAGGAATTACTCAATGATCATCTTGCAGATACCTATAAGGCTGGAGAGAACCATGATGATCTTTCAGGAAACTACGAGCCTGCCAATATCATTACGGAACGCTCAACAAAGGAAAACACATTGTCAATTGATGAAAAGGTCATTGCCCTTACCTTTGATGATGGGCCAAGAGCAGGTGTGACAAATGTGATTCTTGATGCGTTAAAGAAGTATGACGCAAAGGCTACCTTCTTTGTCCTCGGCTCAAGATGTGAAGCAGGTGCTGACCTTCTTAAGAGAATGGCAGATGAGGGCCATGAGATTGGCAATCATACTTGGGATCATCCTAAGATGACATCAGAGGGCGCAAGCGGAATTGTTAAGCAGATTGATCGTACAAATGAGATTGTTAAGCAGATTACCGGTACAGCACCGACATTATTCCGCCCTCCCTATGGATTGTATGATGAACGTGTCAGCAGCTATGTCGGCAAAGAGAACCTCGTCTTATGGGATGTTGACACACTGGATTGGAAACTCCGCAATGCTGACTTAGTCGTTCCAAATGCTTTAAGTACGGTTAAAGAGGGCAATATTATTTTAATGCACGATATATACTCCTCTACTGCAGAAGCAGCTGTTGCCATCATTCGCGAGCTTTCACGGCAAGGCTATGAATTTGTAACCGTCTCAGAATTGCTAGAAATCAAGAAACAAAGATTGGAAGAGTCCAATCTATAAATAAAAAGCAGAAGGGCTTATGATTTGCATCACCCTCCTGCTATTTTGACTCCCACAAGGCTCTGTTAAGAGCTCTTTTTTTTGCCCTTAAAGCTTCATTCCGGGAGGAAGACCTTGAAGCTGCTTCCTTCCCCAGACTCACTTTCTAGACTGATTTTTCCTCCATGGAGCTCAACGATTTCTTTTACTATGGAGAGACCGAGTCCGGTTCCATCCTTCTTCTTCCGAGCCTCATCAACTCGGTAGAAGCGCTCAAATATTTCTTCTTGATGAGCCTTCTCGATACCAATGCCTGTATCCTTGATAAGGACTTCAATATTTCCTTTCGCAGCTCTGCATATAATTTGGATGCGGCCGCTCTCATTCGTATATTTAATCGCATTAGAGAGAAGGTTTTCCCATACGTTCAAGAGAAGCTCTTCGTCTGCCGTTATATAGCATTCATCAAGCTGATACGAGAGTTCAATTCCTTTCTCCTCAAGAAGCCATTGGATTTTACGGATGACTTCTTTTAACTGCTGATTAATGCAGACCCTTTTTTTCTTGAGCGGGTAGGCGCCCTGGTCCAGTGAGGTTAACAGCAAGAGCTGCTTCGTCAAGCTAGACAGATGCCTTGCTTCCCTGTCTATGATACTGGCATATTCCTGATAGTCTTCCTCATTCGGCTGACCACTTTGGAGGAGCTCTGCATAGCCTTGGATGTTCATAAGCGGTGATTGGAAATCATGAGAAACATTATTGATAAATGTCTTCCTTGCCTTATCATTATGGGCGAGCTGCTTTTGCATCGAGTGAAAGCTTTGAGCGAGCTGTCCAAGCTCATCCCTTCTTGATATTCTAAGCTCATAATCATAGTTTTCATTCGCGACGGCTTTTGTAGCCTCTGTTAGCTGCGTAATCGGGCGAATCAGCTTTCTTGTCATTAGAATGACCCCGACTATGCTGACAATCGCAATGGTGAAGACAAAGCCTGCAATAACCATATGCATGTCCGAGAAAAGCATTTTATTCGTCGGTCTCAAGAATAATCCATACGATTCCCCTTCCAACTGAAGCGGAGCGCCGACCGTATTTTCCAGCTTATTGGAGAAATGACTCATCATAAGGAAGCGGTCTGAGAAATTCCGCATGCCATGAAAGACTTCCCCATTCAGTACCGTTTGCACCGCTTCATCAGAAAGAGTAGAATCTGCAAAATCATCACCAAATGATTTCATGTTTCCCAACCTATCTACTAAAACCATTTGATATCCAAGCTTAGCGATCGTGTCTAAATATCCTTCTGCCGCCTTCTTCGAATCATGGGTTTGTTCAACACTTGAGATAATCTCTTCAGCAACCGCGACATTCTGACGATCAACCTTTTCCTTTGTAAAGGCAAAATAAACCGTATTGGCCAGGGCAAAGGCAATAATCATACTGCTCAAAAGAATAAACAACGTCGCTACGATAAACTCCTTATACAGTGTTCTCATCGCACACCTCGAGTTTATACCCGACCCCGCGGATTGTCTGTATCTCAACCCCGGCACGATAACGCTTCAGCCGCTCTCGCAGTCGATTGATATGAGTGTTAAGGGTTAATTCATTGCCCTCATAATCATAGCCCCATGTCTGCTCAAGCAAATAGGCTCTGGAAAGCACCTTGCTGGCTTTTGAAGCTAAGAGAGAGAGCAGTTCAAATTCCTTCATAGGCAGCATGAAGGTGTGACCGTCTACCGCTACCTCATAGTTCTCCCGATCAATTCTCATATTGCCGATCTCAATAATCATCTCCATCGAACGCTCGAAACGACGCAGGACAACAGCAATCCGGAACAATAACTCCTTCGGTTCAAACGGCTTTACTAAGTAATCCTCCGACCCGGCAAGAAATCCCTTCTCCTTATCAGCAAGCTGACCCTTCGCTGTTAATAAAATAACGGGTACCTCCATATCACTCGCCAGGATTCTTGTAAGCTCAAATCCATTCATGCCCGGCATCATGACGTCTACAATAGCTAAATCAACATCCTGATGTTCAAGTAAAGCGAGTGCTGCCTCAGCATCACTCGCTTGATAAACGGTATATCCTTCACGCTTCAAATGAATGGAAACCAATTGCAATATATCCCGGTCATCATCTACCACTAATATGCGCATTGCGATTCCTCCATCTTTACGCTTTATAGCTTATTTATCCTTCTCGAAGAAAAGAATCAAGGCTGGAAGCAGCATGCCCCTCACCAAGAATGTATCCAAGATAATTCCTATTGCTACCATAAAGCCGAATACGAATAAGTCTGCAATCGGCATCGTCATTAGGGCAGCAAAGGTCGCAGCTAGAATGATACCAGCACTCGAGATAACCCCTCCCGTGTTACGTATCGAGATTTCCAGTGCCTCCTTAACCGAATGCTTCGTGCGCTCCTCAAGGAATCTGGAAACAAGAATAATGTTATAGTCGATTCCAAGAGCCACAAGGAAGATAAAGGCATAGACCGGAACCCTTGTACTCACAGCATCATAGCCGAACAGCACATCCACTAGGAACAGTCCCAGTCCTAATGCAGAAGCATAGGAGAGCAGAATTGTCGCCATCATATACCACGGCATCTTGAATGAACGTGTCATGGCGAACAATAACACGAGGATCAGTAATGTCTCAAGAACAACAATCTTAATGATGTCTCCGCTATTAACTTCACGTTCATCGGCAAGCTTAGCCGTTGTGCCTGTATAAGAGATGTCTGCATCAACATTCGCATCTTCTTGCAGTTCATTACTCTCCTCGCGCAATTCCCCAATGAAATCAATTGCCTCCGTTGAGTAAGGGTTCATCGTGAGGGAGACAGTTACCTTCGCCGCTTTCCCGTCATCTGTTATGCCTGACGGATTAGCTGAATTGATTTCATCAAACTCAGAGAGCCTTCCTGCGAATGCAGCAACCTGCTCCTCTGTCATTGCCTCATCACTCTCAAGCAAGACGGTCGTCTGTGCCAGATCTCCTTTATTAAACTTCTCTTCCACGATTTCGTAGCCAACACGTGATGGCAAATCTTCAGGGAAGTTCTTAACAGAGTTGAATTCAAAATCAAGATTAAACACATTCAATGCTGTTACAACCATGAAAATCGCGACAAGTCCGCCGGAGATCCCAGGCTTGTTCACGACAAACTTAGCAATTGGTCCCCAAATGCCATGCTTAACCTCTGATTCCTGTCCATATTTCGGAACTTTAGGCCAGAACGCCTTTCTCCCAAATAAGGTGAACAAGGCTGGAACAAGCGTAATAGAGGCAAGCATGATAATGAATATAGCCAAACCGAATACCGGAGCAAAGTTCTGATAATCGCGGAAATCAGCAAAGAACAAGATAAGCATCGCTGCCAATACCGTTCCGCCCGCGAAGAAGACCGGTTCACCCGTCGCACGCATTGCATGCTTCATCGCCTCATGTTTATCCTCATAATGATTCAGTTCCTCACGGAAACGCGAGAATACGAATAAGGAATAATCTATGACGGCCGCGAACAAGAGAATGCTCATAATCGATGTGGTTGAATTATTAATCTCAAGCCCGCCTGCACCTAGCAAAGCAACAGATTGATTCGCTACTTGATACACGATTACCGTAGCCAATAATGGAATGAACGCCAGCAGCGGCGAGCGGTAAATGACAATCAGCAATACTAAAATAATGAGAATGGTCGCAAATAATAATTTTAGGTCTGCTGATTCAAACAGCTTTGTCGTATCACCGGCAATTCCAGCTGGACCCGTAATATAGAAGTCTGTATCTAAATCCTTGGCAATATCATTGCCAATCTCAGATGCTTTATCATTGATACGGGAGTAATCTGAGTTGCCCAAACCCGCTTCAAGATTCATCGGGACAATCATGGTTGTCTTATCCTCTGATGTGAAAGCTGCCACAGCCTGCGGCGGCAGCTGGGAAATGTCAACAATCTCCTCAATACCTTTTATATTCTCATCCATAATGCCGCTAAGGATTTCTTTTACCTCAGCAACATCAACGTCCCCATCCGGATTATTGAAGGCGAGAATCCCCGGGGTCCCCGTATCGCTCGGGAACCATTCATCTACCTTATTCTCGGCGACAATTGACTCCGCCTCATCAGGAAGCGATTGAAAGTTCGTCACCTTATAATCATTTAATTTTGGACCTGCGCTTAAGCCAATCATGATAACCAACCAAGCGATTATCGTAATACGCATGCCCTTCTTGGTTGACACCCAATCGGTCACTGCGTGCAAAAACCTTTTCACTCTGTTTCCTCCTCTTAAAATAATGTCAAAGCTAGCATACTAAACCAATATAAATTTCATATAAACTTAGAAAGTTCGGCCTACTCTTCCATTCTACTCATAGAAACCGCAGTTTTGCACGCGTGATGCGGGTTTCCCTATCTAAGATAGAATATGACTCGGGTTGATGTTCACAAATTTTTCATTATTATAATCAATTAAAACTGCGATGATCGTGTAAAAAGGATACACCAATATATTTTCCAGAAAAAGGTTAATAACTGCTTTCTTAGTCCGATATTAATCGTGTGAAATGAACCAATTATGAAATATTAGGGGGGGTAATGAATGAAGGTTAGGTTAAGAAATACTGCAGGCGTCGTTAAGGAAGTGAAAGTTGGCTTTAGCTGGACGACCTTTTTCTTCGGTTTCATTCCAGCTTTAATTAGAGGAGATTTAAAATGGGCATTAATTATGGTTGTTCTTGCCGGGGTTGCGGGTGTCTTCACATTAGGAGTCGGAGCTTGGATACCAGGTATCATATTCTCATTTGTTTATAACAAAATCTATGTTAAAAGCCTAATGGAAAAAGGCTATGTTCCGGAAAATGATTCCGATAAATCGGCTCTAATTTCTAGAGGCATCATTGCCGCATAAATAACTTACTATGAAGTCTGGTGAGATTTATTCTTACCAGACTTCATTTTTGTCCATCTGCAAAAGTAAATCAACAAAATCCACCTCCTCTTTCCACTATGTTTCCCGTGAAACATCCTAGGCCCGCTTTGATTATGAGACAGTTGGTCCCGAGAAAAAAAAGTCAATGTCAGATGGAAAGAACGTCTCTTAGATTCAAAAAAGCCATCCACAAAGGATGGCTTTTTTGCTTCTATTTCCCTATAGGTTCACTCTACTTCTTCATCATCCAGCCTGCTCGCATCCAGGCTGTAATCATACTCTGAACGGTCAACCGGCTCAAAGGCATCCGGCGAATGGAAACGGAGAAGATCTCCATTCACCACCCGGTCAGATAGTTGTAATTTATATTCGACGACTTCATGATACTTCTTCGCTTCTTCTATTTTACTCTCATCAAGCGGCAACCCGGTCTCTGTGTCATAATAATCCCCGTCAACCGCGGTAACCGTCGGGCTGACGAAATCTCCGTTACGGAATGGGACAACTTCATCATGCTCTTTAGACAACAAATCAGTTCCAAAGTGAATATAATCCTTTGTCTCTTTGCCTAATAAATGAAGGATGGTCGGCAGAATATCAATCTGTCCGCCATAAGAATGGTTAATACCGCCTTCCATGCCAGGCACCCTGATAAAGAATGGCACACGCTGCAGCTCTGATTTAGAGACAAACGGCGTGACTTCCTTCTCTAGTACTTCTTCCATTGCAGCATCGTGATTTTGTGAGATACCGTAATGGTCTCCATACATAATGATCATTGAGTTATCATACAGGCCTGATTCCTTCAGGTATGCAAAGAATTGCTCCAATGCCTCATCTGCATAACGTGCCGTTTGGAAGTAGTCATCAACGGACTGGTCACCTGTTATATGCGGTTCAATCGTGGTCTTATCCTGGTCCATCGAGAATGGATAATGATGCGTGACACTAATGAACTTCGCATAGAATGGCTGCGGCAGGGTCTCTAAGTACGGGATGGATTGTTCAAAGAAAGGCTTATCCATCAAGCCGTAATCCGCCAATTGCTCCGGGTCCATTTCATAGGAGCTGGCATCAAAGAAATGGTTGTATCCAAATGATTTATAAATCTCATTACGGTTCCAAAAGCTTCCTGTATTTGGATGAAAAACTGCTGATGTGTAACCTTCCTGACCCAATATAGCCGGGGCAGCCTGATACGTATTCATTCCCTTCATTGTGAAGGCTGACCCTTGCGGCAAGCCATACAAGGAATTTGACAGGATGAACTCTGCATCTGATGTTTTCCCTTGAGCCGTTTGATGGAAGAAGTTATCGAAATACATCATGTTCTTATCTTTTGTTAATGAATTGAGGAATGGAGTGACCTCCTCCCCGTGCAGCTCATAATCAATCAGGAACTCTTGGATCGACTCGAGATGAATCAAAATCACATTCATCCCTTCTGCCTTTCCGAAGTATTTAGGATTAGGCTCTGCATGATTCGAATTCGTAAAATTCACGACCTCTGTAATATCATTGCTGTCTGCCAAAACACGTTGCGCCGATGCCTTCGTGCTTTGCACCGCATCATAAACGGCATAATTGTACATCCCTAGATATTTCACGATATAGTTCCGGTCAAAGCCTCTTGTCAATAGCTGTGGACGGTCGCTCTCTGCCAACGCAAGATTCAATCCTGAGATGACAAGTCCGATTCCCATAAATGTTAAAGCCGCTCTTCTCTTCACAGTTCCCTCGGCCGACTTAATGTGCTTACTAAACAGCAAGATCATCAGCACGGCAAAGTCAATGAAGAACATGAAATCATACGGATTCAAAAGCGCCGTAATGCTCCCGCTCACATCCCCGAAATTCTGTGTTTGAAACAGGGTTGGCAGGGTTATGAAATCATTAAAGAAACGATAATACATCACATTGGCAAACAATAAGAATGATAGAAAGAAATAAAGCGCCATTAAGGCCGCGTATCTCCGTCTTCCCCTAAACAGCCAGGCCATTCCAAGTATAATGAGTGCAGAGCCCAAAGGGTTCATCAGCAGAAGGAATTGCTGAAGTATCCCTTGCACACCTAAGTCAAACTGCGTCACTTGCACCAAATACGTCTTCATCCAAAGCATCACAACGGCTATAAGGAAGAAGACACCAAACTGACTGCGTATCCTTTCTTCTAATTGTTCATGTATTCGTCTCATATATACCTCACTCTTTATTTACTATCCTTTACTCCACAATATCCTTACCCAATTAGGCTTCTTATATATCCACTTTTTTCATCTTTACCCAAGATTATAAAGCATAATAACCAATTGTATCATGATTCCAGCTAAAAACGAATTAAAACGGCGGCATAAGCGGGGACCTAGTCAGAAAAACCCCTTTCTATAGGTTCTTCAATCAATCTACTTCCCGTTCCACATTCATTGTACAGGATGATGGTTTCCTTCACATCGGGATATAGAACCACATTCTTCAGGTTCTTAAGCTTTATCCATTTCACATCCGTTTGGTTCATGTCTGGGTACTCTGGCCGCCTCGGTATAGAGCCATCCTTGCGCTTACAATCAAATATCAGCTGTAAAGAAGCCGTGTCTCCATATTTATGATGACAGAGATGGGGAACATATTCATACACGAAAGCGAGCGGACCGACCTCGACCTCAATAGAGGCTTCCTCAAACGCTTCTCGGCAGGCAGCCTCTTTCACCGTTTCCCCAGGATTCACCCCGCCTCCCGGCAAATTATAATGAACGCCATGTTCATCTTTAAACTCGACTAATAATACGGCACCCTTTTCAATAATGAGCGCGCATGCTTTTACCCTAATATGACTAGTCATTCAAGTCGCCGCCTTATCCATTTTATTTTCCTAAATGACAGGAATAGATGATATCGAAATGAAATTCAACTACATTTAACTTGTTTGGTACATTCACCGTACAGGAAGAGAAGCAGGATGCCCTAGCAGAACGATCATTTAACTGCTGAATCAATAAGGAATCTAGATGAGTGTGAAAACAATCTCGTGAGCCTAGCTGAAGGCAAGTCGAATGATGAATGATGTGTATATCTTGGAGGTATGGAGCAGTGAAGAAGTTCATCACCCCCCTCTCCCTAGCTGCAACTCAATCTCTTATAAGGAAAGCTAAGGTGCTACTAGAATGGAGCGGGCCTGCATATTAAGAACATTGGGAGGAACGGGCATCTAGAAACAGATCAGCAATGAATGTATTCCCTGCTAACCTTTTCAAAGATGAAACTTCAGCCAATATAACGGTATAATAAAAGATAAAACATGGCAGGAGGAATATGTATAAATGTATAGAAAAATCATCGTTTGTGTAGCATTTATTCTACTCTTATCTTCTTTTGGTTTCCACCATTCCTACGTTACCGGTCCCTTCAGTCCGAAAACGAAATCTGCAGAAGCTGCATCAGTCACCCAGTACAAAACAACCGCCAACCTCAACCTGAGAACTTCAGCCTCAACGAAGGGAAAGATTATCTTAACCATCCCTAAAGGAAAAACGGTTCAATACATCTCGAAATCAGGCACTTGGTATAAGGTTAAATACAAAACAAAGACCGGCTATGCCAGCTCCAAATACTTAACCAAGGTCCAAGCTAAGCTCGATATTGAAAAGATGAAAAACCTCGGGAAATCAGAGCAAGTCATTCTAGTCACTAACAAGACGGCCGCCTCCAATAAAGCGACCATCCAAGCATTTGAGAAAACAAATGGCAAATGGAAACGCACCTACACCCTGTCCGGCGTCATCGGGAAAAAGGGAATGACCAGTTCCAAAAAAGAAGGAGACATGAAAACACCAACCGGCAAGTATACTCTCGGTACCGCCTTCTATCGCTCCACTGTACCAACGACGAAACTATCCAAGAAAAAAATCACCGCAGATTCCGTTTGGGTGGATGATAGTAAAAGCCCGCTCTACAACACATGGCAATCCAAAAGCAAAACAAAAGGTCAATGGACCAGCGCAGAGAATATGAACATCTCACAATATGACGTAGGCTTTGTCATTAACTATAATACAAAGCGAACACCCTATAAGGGCTCGGCCATCTTCTTTCATGTAGAAGGAAAATCGGGCTACACAGCAGGCTGCGTAGCCACTTCCAAGAGCAACGTAAACAAAATACTCTCATGGGTGAAACCAGCGAAAAACCCAGTCATTATCATGACACCAGAAGCAGATATAGCTAAATACTAACAACATTTACCCCCTTGCTAAGCCTGGCAAGGGGGTTATTTAGAATATGATTGCAGCTGGAGCCGTAATTACCGGAAAAAGAAATCCCCAAGTGAAAATACTCACTCGGGGAAGGAATGTATTTATTTTATTTTTCTCCGCTTAACTTAACTAATATTTTTGATTGCGATTTATCGGTAGTTAAAGCTTCAAAGCCCTTTTCAACAATATCATCCAGCTCGATTTGTGAGGTAATGATTCCTTGTGGCTTTAATTGTCCAGTGCCCATCAGGTCTACTGTCTGCTGGAAGGAAGTTGGCGAATAGGCAATGGAGGATGTGATCTTCACGCCTGTATTGGTTAAATGCAATGGATTCCATTCAATAGGCCTAGCAAAAATAGAGACAATCACCATTGTGCCACGCGCTCTCGTAGCATCAATTGATTGAATATAGGTTTGAGTAACACCTGCTACCTCAAAGGTTACATCGACGCCATCTGGAACAATCGCCCGAATAGCTTTAACCGGATCTTCTTTCCCAGAGTTAATAATATGAGTAGCACCGAGTTCCTTTGCTTTCTCCAGTCGGCTTTCAGATAAATCTAAGGCAATAACCTTGCTGGCACCGGCTGCTTTAGCGGCAATAATGGTTAATAATCCAATGGGACCTGCCCCAAATACAGCAACTGTGTCACCAAATCGCAGGTCACCTTCTTTAACAGCTTGTACAGCGACAGCCATTGGTTCGACTAATGCACCATCTTGTAAGGTTAACGTGTCAGGGAGGAGATATACATTACTCTCCGGAACATTAGCATATGTCGTGAACCCGCCGTCACCATGCAGACCGATAAAGCTAAAGCCATCATAAATATCCATATCCTCAGGTTTATTGCCATATGTAAGTGTAGGATTGATTGCTACTCGGTCTCCTACTTTATATTTTGTAACACTTGATCCCACTTTCTCAATAACCCCTGCAAATTCATGCCCCATAGTAAGGGGAGCCATTTCTCCAGTGAGGTCATCCTGCTTTTCTGCTGGCACGAATACTGGCCCTTCTTCGTATTCATGCAAGTCACTGCCACATATACCAGCCCATGCAACACGTACAGTTACTTCATTGTCCCGTAACTCTCTTAATTCTCTTTCCTCAATACGAATGTCTTTTCTTCCATGCCATACTGCAGCTTTCATAATCAACATCGCCTCCAAGGATTAAATTCAAAAAATATAATATATTCAAATATTATTATAGTAATAAATTAATAGACGCAACAACCTCTTTATTATGACAGTTCTGTGGCATACGCAGAATCAGGCTCAACCTCCTTTATTGATAGGGGTTTCTATCGTTCACGCTATATTCACATATGATTATGTAATGACAGGAACAAAATAAAACCGACCAAAATAAAATTTTGGTCGGTTTACATCTAACCTTATTCCACTGTCACCGATTTAGCCAAGTTA
>NZ_JBJEFJ010000077.1:51554-53984 GCF_051873915.1 Pradoshia sp. | reverse complement strand
GATTGTATATGTGTATTTCTACTATTCTGGTGATGGACTGGAGGTAGAGTATCTCTACATAAGTTCTGATAAAGCCGTTATTAAATGAAGAAGTTAAGGCAAATAGGGTACATTATCGAGGTAATAAAAGTTGCTTTAATGTATTATTAGATAATAATATCAGAAAGTGAATATGCCGCTTAGGCTTCAATACAAACAACAAATATATACAATTGAATGATGAGCTAAAAACAACTCATAAAATTGAAAATGTAAATGATATAATCTCTCATAAGGAAGAAATTATTACTGTGGTAAAGAAATATTTATCATTAAGATTTTGACGCAATGATGCGAATTCGCATTGTTGCGTTTTTTTTGCGGTGCAACCCAGCCTGCCACCGCCATACTTCCAATCGCTCTTAAGAAACAACTGACATAATCCCCAAAACTCAAGAGTAAAATGATTCATAAATCCCCTATTCATGTGCGGACCTTCGGAGGGGAAGATAGCCGAAAAACCGGCTATTTCTTTATGCATAATTTTCAGGAATGGGGAGCATATCTTTGAAGTCTGAGAAGAGTGTAAATCCTATGCTTCGGAAATATTCATTGATGATAGGAGATTGTCTGATGACGCAAAAGCAATCGCAGCCCGATGTGATTCATATTAAGCAGACGCGTCTGATTGATTCAACTGACCTTCAGCAGAGGTTAGGAAAAATCACTGATTGAAGTTTCACTTTATGATTAGGATCTGGAGGTAGTTGATATACCTCTGCCGTTTTTTCGGCACCATGGGAGTGAGGGAATGGATGACAATGTGATTCGGATGATTGTTGAAGAATTGCGCGCAGCCAATATGGATATCGATTCAAGTGTTGTAGGTGAGCTGCAGGAAAATGTAGAGGCATATTTATTCGTGACAGACCGGTTGGCGGAGATGAATGAATTTTTTTTAAATCCTTATAATGAGCAACTGCTTGCAATATTGGCTGGCATTCAAGGTGCAACCGGCCCGACTGGGCCAACAGGGATGAAGGGAAGGGGGCTTAAGGGACTAAAAGGACCTGAGGGAGCGACAGGGGTAACAGGACCGTCTTTAACAGGTCCAAAAGGGCCGACTGGACCAACCGGTTCGACCGGTTCGATGGGAACAACGCCCGTTATAACAGGCCCTACGGGAGCGACAGGAGCAACGGGTCCAATGGGCGTTGGGTTAGTTGGTGAACTAGGTGAGACTGGTCCGACAGGTGTTTCTTTAGTTGGGGTAACCGGAGCGACAGGAGCAACGGGGCCAAATGGATTTACAGGACCTAGCGGAGCAATGGGTGTCATCGGAACGGCTGGTCCAGTCGGCCCAACAGGTGCAAGAGGTGAGACGGGGCTTCCTGGCTTAATTGGAGCGGCAGGACCAACTGGTCAAACGGGAGTGACAGGGATAACTGGATTGGCAGGAATCGGTATCCAAGGCTTAGCTGGTGAAACGGGTGTAACAGGCGTGACGGGGGAGACAGGTGTTAGAGGGGAGACAGGTCCGGCCGGTGCGGCAGGAGGAACTGGCCCAACCGGTCCGACAGGTGAAACAGGAAATACTGTGACTGGTCCGAACGGACCGACCGGGGTCACGGGAGAGGTTGGATTGATTGGTGCAACAGGAGCAACGGGTCCTCTCGCGCCAACGAGTGAAACGCAGACATTTGCCTACGCTGCTAATACCGGCAGTCCCTCCCTCGCCATCGTACCTGGCGGGATTCCAATTCCTTTTCCTGACAATCAGCTTGTCAACGGCAACATCAGTCTTAATGCTACGGCTACCACTTTTACTTTGGGAGAAACTGGCTATTACTATATCAGCTTTAATATAAGGCTGTCAGCTCCAGCGGAGTTCGCTGCTCGAATCCTTTTGGGCGGCGGTCTCATCCTTAATTCTGTCATCAACCCGCGCGATGCGATTTCTGATTACTTCAATCAGATCGTTGTTGGTCTCACAACGCCCAATCAGGTATTACAGCTACAATTATTCAATGGGACGGGGACGGCGACATTGCAGCCGAGAGGCGGTGCGACCATTTCAATCATTAAGATAGGGGATGTTTAAGGGAGGGATTAGTGTATGGCTGATGAGCAAATGCCTGATCTTTCACCTTTAAAGAAGGTTGAGGGAATAGAGACACTGCTGTCATTGGTTAATGAAGAGGTGAAGTTAGCTGCGTTTTTAATCAGTGGAGCGGAGAAAATAATCTGTTCATTAGAAAGCTTGTCAGAAGCAGTGGCCAACAGTCAATCTTTGTCTTCCGTTCAAGAATTGATCGAGGAACCGCTTGAAATTCTCGTTCATCGGAACGAAAACCTTGTTAAGCGATTGGATGAGCTCGTGATGATGAATCGATCAGCACTTCTAAGTGATATTCTCTTATGCGCTATTGGCCCAACCGGACCAACTGGGCC
>NZ_JBJEFJ010000077.1:0-51454 GCF_051873915.1 Pradoshia sp. | reverse complement strand
CACTTCTAAGTGATATTCTCTTATGCGCTATTGGCCCAACCGGACCAACTGGGCCGAGGGGACCGGCCGGGTTTGGCCGAAGAGGGGCACCAGGTCCCCAAGGTCCGACAGGTGCAACAGGATTGGGAGTGACAGGTCCGACTGGACCTGCAGGACCTGTAGGGCCAACCGGACCAACTGGAATCGCGGTGGTTGGCCCAACTGGCGCAACGGGTCCGCAGGGGCCAACAGGAGCGACAGGTATCGGAGAGAGAGGAGCAACCGGTCCAACCGGTCCGACTGGATTGGGAATAACAGGTCCGACAGGAGCGACCGGCCGAATGGGAGAGACGGGTCTCGCTGGACCAACCGGACCTGCTGGAGCAACCGGACCAACCGGGCTTACAGGAGCGACCGGTCTCATCGGTCCAATTGGACCGACTGGCCCGGCAGGTGTAACGGGAGCAACTGGTCCCACTGGAGCAACCGGTCCGGCGGGGGCAGATATTACCGGACCAACTGGTATACCGGGTGTAACCGGTCCAACAGGAGCAACCGGTCCGACCGGGGAGACTGGCTTAGCGGGAGAGCAAGGTCCAACCGGGCCAACAGGCGCGACAGGAGCGACCGGTGCGACAGGAGCGACCGGCGCAACAGGAGTAACAGGAGCAACCGGCCCAACTGGGCCAACAGGTGCGACAGGTGCAACAGGAGTGACAGGGGGGGCATTGACATCAGTATCGGCATATGCAACCAATATCCTTGGCCCAACGCTGACTCTCACCCCTGCAGGGACAAATGTTCCTTTGCCGGGCACGTTATTTGTCAGTGATAACTTTTCAATTGATTCAACTTCAGAAGTGATTACCATTGAGGAATCGGGGACGTATTACATCCGATACACACTCGGATTTTCTGAACCAGAAGCCGTTACTACGCAGATTGCGCTGAATGGCGCTGTCGTTGAAGCCTCTATACTTAGGCCGTCATCAAGCCAACAATATTATACAAATGAGGTCATCGTTTCTGTCACTGCTCCAGCGACGGTTTCACTACAGGTTGCCGGAACAGGTACCGTGTCACTTTCTGACTTTGCCACTGGAGCTAATTTGACCATTATTCGGATCGCTTAAGTGATTCATGGGGGGAGGACGGGTATGTCATCGATCAGTTTAGTCATGATTGTCAAAAATGAAGAGAGGGTGCTTGGGCGCTGCTTAGATAGTATTTGTGACCTTGTGGATGAAATCGTCATCGTTGATACAGGCTCAGAAGACCAGACAGTGGAGATTGCCGGCAAGTATACAAAGCACATTTATTCCTATGAATGGACGAATGATTTCGCAGCTGCCAGAAACTTTGCCTTTCAGAAGGCGGGCAAGGAATATACGATGTGGCTTGATGCGGATGATATCATTTTCCCCGAAGATCGGGAAAAGTTCCTCCACATCAAGGAATCTCTATCTCATAAGCCGGATTCTGTCCTAATGCCATATGTGCTTGGACGAGATCCGTATGGTCAAATTACAAGCAGCCTCAAACGAAATCGCCTTGTCAAGACGAGCCGGGGCTTCCAATGGAAGGGAGCGGTTCATGAATATTTGGAGGTTCATGGAACTATTATCGAAGTGGATATTTGCATCACTCATCTGAGTGTGAAATCGAAAAAGACAGACCGCAATCTTAAAATCTATGAACAACTGGAGCAGCAGCAGAAACAACTGAGCCCAAGGGACTTGTACTATTTCGGGAATGAGTGTTTTGAACATGGGTTACTGGAGAAGTGCCTCAAACTCTACCGGGAATTTCTGGATACGAATGCGGGCTGGCAGGAGGATTGCATAGCTGCGATTGATCGAGCAGCAGAGGCACTTCTGCAGCTTGGGAGAACAGAGGAAGCAGAGGAACTATTATTCGAATCGTTTAAATACGATATTCCCAGAGCAAATATAAGCTGCAAGCTAGGCTATATATATTTTTCTAAATCTCTCTATCACCAGGCGATTTATTGGTATAAGGCCGCAGCTGAGTGTGACCTTGAGCGGGTCAAAGAGACAGGAGCATTGGTGAATTACGCTTACTATACTTGGCTTCCTCATATTCAGCTTTGCGTCTGCTATGACAAAATCGGGAAGAAGGAGCTGGCCTACTGCCATAATGAAATGGCCAGATTCTATAATCCGACCAATAATTTAGTGTTGC
This sequence comes from Pradoshia sp., assembly GCF_051873915.1. NCBI lineage: Bacteria > Bacillati > Bacillota > Bacilli > Caryophanales > Bacillaceae > Pradoshia > Pradoshia sp. The sequence continues at coordinate 49,273 of NZ_JBJEFJ010000077.1, read as the reverse complement.
AGAATAAACAGTACTTCGAAAAAATAATAACCTAAAAGGAGGCATGGAAAATGCCGTGCAGCTGGTATCAAGCCATACCCGCGATTATTGATTTGGTCCTGCTTGATAAACCCCAATCGATTCTTGACCTCGGTGCCGGTTTTGGGAAGTATGGGGTCTTGCTGCGAGAGGCGGGCGATATCCCTTATGAAAGGTATGACCGGAATAATTGGGGGTTGGTTATTGACGGGGTTGAAGGATTTCGTTCATATAAGAATCCGCTTCATGAGTATGTCTATAATGAGATGATATATGGTGATGTGCTGACAGTTGTTAAGTCCATGGTCAAGGAATATGACACGGTCTTGCTAATCGATGTGCTAGAACATCTGGATAAGGAATCGGGCTATGAATTAATCGATGAAATTTTGCAGATAACGAACCGGTCACTCATCATTTCAACCCCTATCCAATGGGTGGAACAGGGAGCCTACTTAGGAAATGAATTAGAAGTCCATAGGAGCAGCTGGAGCATGGTGGATTTTGCTGATTATGATTATCAATTCAGTCAAGTGAAAATCGGAAATAATGGAGCTAATCTGTTCAAACTCTATCCAACGGTGATCCAGCGAAAAGCCCTGGCCACTGTCAAGCCGTTAAAGTTAGCTTATTTTCTCCCGCATCATAATCTAACGGGAGGGTTAAAGATGCTTTTGTCCCAAATGGATGCCATGCGGAAAAGGGGACATTACATAACGGCCCTATATAAAGGGGAAGAGGGAGATTTTGTTTTGCCGTCATGGTGCCGGATAGAAGTCGACGAAGAGATACTCATCCCGCACAATCAATTAGCCCGTGATTATGCGGATGATTGTGATGTCATTGTTGCGGGATGGATTCAGCAGGTCCTTGAATTAAAGGGGGCTAAAGCAAAGGTTGTCTATTGGGAGCAGGGTCATGAGTGGTTATTCGGAGACGTAAGGAATTCTCAGCAAATCGATTTGATCAGGAGGCAAATGGAAACCTATTACACATCAGGGGTAGACGTAATGAGTGTCTCCCGATTTGTGGAAAGGGTACTGATGGCCAGATATAATCTTCAGACAACGGTGATTCCGAACGGCATTGATACAACTCTATACTGCCCGCCTGCACAAAGAAATGAAGAAGAGCCCGTGACAGTCCTTCTGATTGGCAATCCAACGCTTTCGTTTAAGAATTTTCCCACAGCCATTAATGTCCTGCAAATATTATGGGAACGAGGGCATAAGTTTCAAGTGAATTGGGTTTCGCAAGTTCGACCTGAAACAAATGTCGGCTTTCCGCTGAAGATAATCGTGCATCCGAGCGAAGAGGTACTCATTTCTTATTATCAGCAGGCAGATATTTTCCTTTATACATCCTGGTATGAAGGGTTTGGGATGCCGCCGCTCGAGGCTATGGCATGCGAGACAGCGGTGGTGGCAACGAAATGCGGGGGGATAGATGACTACGCCGTCCATGATTTCAATAGCTTGCTGGCAGAACCGGAGGATGAGGAGAAGCTAATCGTCCATATGGAAAGCTTACTCATGAATGAAGAACGGAGAGAATATTTAGCTGTGAATGGGAGGAAGACAGCCGTTGATTATAATTATGAACGGGTTATACCGAAACTTGAGGATTATCTGCTAAGTTTATTGGGAAGTAAAGTCAGTCCATGATGGTATGTGCCAGAAGACCATTTTTGGTCTCTGGCCCGTGTTTTTTATATGGATAAAAAAAGCTCCTAATGTCATTTGTAAAATCATTAGAAGCGTTCTTTGTTCTTAATGGTTATGTTTCATATTATGCTCTAAAACTCGTGCGACCTGCTGGAACTCAGCGTCTGACTCAATCTCATGCAGCTCGCCTTCCTCATCAACGCGGAAGAAAAAGATCTCCATGTCCTCATTCGTGTCACGCTTGATCTCCTCCACAAGACCAGCCACTGCATATTCTGCGCCGTCCACATCCAGTGTGCCGAGAATTTCTATTTCTTCATCTTGGCCATTTTCGCCTTCGAGTACGAGGATCTCTCCAATTTCAATTTTGCTCATGTTTTTATTCTCCTTTATAACCTTTGTCCGAACAGTATAACGGTTACAGCAGGAAAAAACAAATATTCATAAGCATTACATTTTTCATACTGATGGCTTATTGATACGATGGTATGGAAATAACTAGCAGGAGGTTATGCCTACATGTCAAATGTGCACGTACCAGTCTCCGTGCTGAATCTTGCGCCAATCCGCAAAGGAGAGGGAGCGAAGGAAGCCATTGCTTCCTTGGTCGATTTAGCGCAGGCTGTTGAACAAATGGGATATACACGCTATTGGGTGGCTGAGCATCATAATGCGCCGACATTGGTCAGTTCAGCAACCGCAATCTTGGTAAAACATATACTTGAACACACGAAGGAAATTCAAGTGGGGTCAGGAGGAATTATGCTTCCCAACCATTCCCCGCTCGTAGTAGCCGAGCAATTTGGCACGATGGAGACAATTTACCCGAATCGTTTGAATTTGGGGTTAGGGAGAGCGCCAGGGACAGATATGCTTACCGCCAGTGCCCTTCGCCGCTCTAATCATAACTCGGTCTATACATTCCCGGCGGATGTGGAGGAAATCTTAACGTATTTCGGACCTGAGGATGAACAAGGGGCTGTCAGAGCCTATCCGGGTGTTGATGCAGACGTACCAGTCTTTATTCTTGGCTCCTCAACAGAATCAGCGGTGCTTGCAGCTAAGCTAGGCCTTCCATATGTCTTTGCCGCCCATTTCGCCCCGCGCTATATGGAAGAGGCAATCGAGATCTATAGAGAGAGATTCCAGCCATCCATGTATTTAGACAAGCCATATATGATGGTATGCCTGAATGTCATTGCGGCTGAAACAGATGAAGAGGCTTTGTTTGAATCGACCACATTGCAGCAGTTCTTCCTGAATGTCGTCCGAGGGACGAAAAACCCATTAAGCCCGCCTGTCGAATCGATGGATGGATTATGGAGTCCAGGTGAAAAACAAATGGCACAATCGATGACAAGCGTTTCCTTGATTGGATCCAAGGAAACCGTTCGAAAGCAGCTGGCTGAATTCCAGGCTGCCCATCATGTCGATGAAATCATGGCAGTTTCCTATATTTTTGATCCGGATAAACAAAAACGCTCCTATGAAATTTTGAAGGAGATTACGAGCGAATAAATGATAAGCGACGGAATCCTTTTAATAAGGTACCGTCGCTTATCTATTTGCTATATAATAGATGGAAAAATAATCCTGTCTATTTTTAGGATCGAGAGAATGGGGGGAGTAGCGGATGATTAGACGATTAGACTCAAACGATCATGAAGAATGCTTTCATTTTTTGAAAGGGGAAGCGGCTGAAAATGTCTTCATCATTGGAGATATTGAGGCATATGGCTATGAGCAGGAATTTCAGCGGGTATGGGGAGAGTTCAATGAGAAGAATGAATTGATTGCCGTCCTATTGAAATATCGGGAGAATTATATCCCTTATGCCAAAACGGAAGAATTTGATGGGAAGGGTTTTGCGGAAATCATATTAGCTGATGGGGATTTTAGCTTCCTGTCAGGCTTGGAGCGCTGCATAGCAAGAATAGAGCCTTACCTGTCTAATAAGCTGAAGAAGAAAAGACAATTTTATTATGCTAAATGTACCGCTTTGAGCGAGGCTGCCCATATGACAGCTAAAGCTGAGGTAAAATTGGCTGTTCCGAATGATGCGAGTCGCCTCGTTCACCTGCTGAAGGCGATCCCTGAATTTAGTGATTCAATCATCACGGAGGAAAGTAAAAAGGAAAGCCTGGAAGGCGGAGCATCCCGCACCTTCTACATAGAAAAGGACGGAAAAATGGTTTCAACAGCCTCAACAACCGCCGAGAATTCCAGCTCTGCCATGGTGGTTGGGGTTGCGACCGATCCGGCTTACAAGAAACAGGGACTGGCCAGCGCCTGCATGGTGAAGCTTTGTAAGGAATTACTTGGCGAGGGTAAGGAGCTTTGCTTATTCTATGATAATCCTGAGGCTGGGACGATTTATAAGAAGCTGGGATTTGAGGATATTGGTTTTTGGGTAATGAATATTTATCATCGGTAAAGGAATCTAGCATCGAGCGCATAAGTCATTTACAGGCTGTCTCTGATTTTAGTTGGGAGGCGGCTTTTTTGCGTATTTATTAACCAAGAAAGGGATGTATATCATACACAAAATAGTATTTTTATGCGATAATTTTATGTGGTAAAAAATATTTACCATTCTATTCTTTTTAATGTATATATTGAATATCTCGTAGAAATCAATTAAGATTTTTATTATTTATAAATAATTTTGAGAGGGAAAAGAGGTATCATGCAAAAACAACAAGATAAAGAAATGTATGCAGCAGGAGCAGTGTTAAAGAAAGAAATTGGCATGAAAGAAGCTCTTACCATTGTAGTTGGAGTGGTTATTGGATCTGGGATATTTTTTAAAGCGACACCTGTAATGGATAGCGCTGGTTCAGCCATAGCAGCTGTACTGGCATGGCTGCTTGGGGGGCTGCTGACGATGGCTGCAGCTTTGACATTAGCGGAAATTGGATCAGCCATCCCTCAAACTGGCGGTGTTTTTGCTTATTTAAAAGAATTATATGGAGAGAAGGTTGCCTTTTTATTCGGCTGGGTGCAGGCTTTAATCTACGGCCCGGCTATTGTTGCGGCACTTGCCATTGTCTTTGCGACTCAGGCCACTTATTTCATACCGATGTCAGGCGGTCAGCAAAAAGCATTGGCCATTGGTATCTTGCTCTTTGTTGCTCTATTAAATATTATTTCTACGAAGCTCGGAAGCCGGATACAATTTATTGCAACGATTGCTAAAATGATTCCTATCGTGTTTATCATCATCTTTGGGATTATCCATGGTGTTAACGAAGCGACACCTGTTTTCTCCGGAGAACCAGTGCATGGATTTTCCTTCGCAACGTTTGGCGTAGCCATGCTTGGGACGCTTTTTGCCTACGAAGGATGGATTAGCGTGGGTAATATGGCGGGTGAGATGAAGGACCCTAAGCGTGATTTGCCGCGTTCTATCGTCTTAGGGATGACGATTATTATTGCGGCTTATGTCTTGATCAATGTAGCCTTCTTATCTGTACTAACTCCAGGGCAAATAGTGGGGGCAGAGAATGTGGCTTCTGATGCCGCTCAAATATTATTTGGCAGCGGCGGTTCTATGCTTATCTCTATCGGTATTCTCATTTCCATCTTCGGAACGTTAAATGGCTATTTGATGACGAGTGTGCGTGTACCGTTTGCCATGGCAGAGAACAAGATATTCCCGTTCCACCATGTCATTAGCCGTGTTGAGAAACGCACAAGCACACCAATCAATGTATTCATCTTCCAAGTAGCCATTGCCATTGTCTATATATTCTCTGGGTCCTTTGATACGTTATCAACCCTTGCGTTATTTGCTATTTGGATTTTCTTTGTACTCGCGATTTACGGCGTATTCGTGATGCGCAAGAAGCGCCCGGATTTAGTGCCGACATACCGTGTACCGCTTTATCCTTTTGTGCCGCTTGTCGGTATTATTGGCGGTATCTATATATTAGTTTGCACAATCATTAGTGATACGCTCTACTCAATGATCGGATTAGCGATTACAGCGATTGGCTACCCTGTTTATCTTTATTTGAAAAAATCAGGTGAATAATTCATATGAAGGGCAGAACTGTTGATATTCTCGCGGTTCTGTCTTTTTTTGTCTCGTGATTAGTGAAAATCCTTCCGGGCTTTTTTGCTTGTATGATGACTGGAATTTTAGCAAAATAAGGATATGCATACGTGTCTATTGCAGGAAAAGGGTGAATGAATGAGACATTTTAAGAAGTATATCAAGAAATACGGCTTTTTATTTTCTATAGCCATCATTTTTTTAATGATAGAGGCAATTTGTGATTTGCTTCTTCCAACGATACTGGCATCCATCATTGATAATGGAGTTGCCGATGGTAATCTTCAATATGTCTTGAATATGGGCGGGCTCATGCTGCTTGTGACAGGTATTGGTGCACTCGGAGCTATTATCCGGAATATCATCTCCAGCAATCTGTCACAAAGGCTTGGAGCAGAGCTTCGTTCTGACTTATACAGGAAGGTCCAATCCTTTAGGCTTGAGGAAATGAATCAATTCGAGGCTTCCTCTCTTGTGACAAGACTGACGAATGATGTCAATCAAATGCAAATGTTCGTGAATGGATTAATGCGGATTATGGTAAAAGCTCCGCTTGTCTGTATAGGAAGCATCTTCATGGCAGTGCGGCTCAATGCCTCCATTTCCTGGGTGCTGTTAATTGTCATTCCGATTGTTGCACTCATCATCCTGTTGAACGTCAGAATCAGCTTGCCTTTTTTCATGCGCGTTCAGAAGGCAACCGATAAACTGAATGGTGTTGTACGGGAATATCTTTCTGGTATTCGGGTTATTCGTGCGTTTAATCGCGGGCGGTTCGAGCAATCGAGATTTGATGAGAAGAATGAACAATTATTCGGCACATCCACAAAAGCGATGCGAGTCATGTCTATTTTCAGTCCTGGTATATCTCTTACAGTGAACTTTGGGATTGTGCTCGTCCTGCTTGCGGGAGGGTGGAACATCAATGACGGTCAAATGCAGGTGGGCGAGGTTGTTGCCTATGTGAATTATATGACCCAAATCCTCATCAGTTTAATGATGATCACAATGATCTTCAATATGTTTGTCCGGGCAAGGGTGTCAGCCGGCAGGATTAGTGAAGTGCTAGGGACAGACAACCCGGCAGAGATTAAGGGGCTCAAAACAAGCATCCCGCAGGAGGGCGTTGTATTTGAGCAGGTTCATTTCTCCTATCATGGCACGAAGGAGTATGTCCTGAAGGATGTTTCCTTATCCTTGAAGCCTGGCGAAACCATCGGGATTATCGGTTCAACCGGGGCGGGGAAGAGCAGTCTTGTGAATTTACTCCTCAGGCTGTATGAACCATCCCATGGCGCGATTTACATAAACGGAGAGAATATCCAGACGATGGACCTTAAGCAATTGAGGAATCAAATTGCTTATGTTCCGCAGAAATCGATGCTGTTTACCGGCACTATCAAGGAAAATATCCTTTGGGGGAAAGCGGATGCTTCTATGGAGGACATTCGGCATGCGGCCAATATTGCCCAGGCAGATGCCTTTATCTCTCGGCTGCCGGAAGGGTATGATACACAGCTCGGTCAGGGCGGAGTGAATCTATCAGGCGGACAGAAACAACGGGTTTCCATTGCGCGTGCTTTGTTGAAGGAGGCGCCAATCCTCGTTCTGGATGATTCAACAAGCGCACTTGATGCCGTAACCGAACAACGGCTAAAGGAGGCCTTGAGTGAGAATAGAGAAAGGCGAATCGTCTTTTTGATTGCCCAGCGAATTACCTCTATCATGGATGCGGACCATATTATCGTTATGGAGAATGGACATGTGGCCGGAGCGGGAACGCATGAGGAATTAGCTAAGAACAATTCTGTCTATAAGGAAATTATTCTATCCCAATTAGGAACGGAGATGGAGACTAGTGGCTGAATCAACTAACCAGAAAACAGGGACGCTCCCGACAGGCCCGCCGAGAGGGCATGGCGGAGCTAGATTCGCCGCCGTTGAGAAGCCCAAGGACTTTAGCGGCACATTAAAAAGAATATGGGGGTACTTCGGAAGCGAGAAACGTAGTCTGTGGATTGTCCTTTTATTTGTGATCATCAGTGCAGTCATCAGCTTATTTGTCCCCTATTGGATTGGAAAGACTGTTGACACCCTAGAATGGGGTCAAGTTGACCTGTCTCTCTTGCACTGGCTTGTCATCATCCTTGCAGCCGTGTATGTGACAGATGGAATCGCTTCGCTCTTGCAAGGCTGGATGATGGCGGGAATCTCCCAGCGAGTCGTTCGTTCTTTGAGACAATCGTTATTCCGTAAACTGAATAAATTGCCGATTTCCTATTATGACACACATACACATGGCGACATGATGAGCCGTGTAACGAATGATATCGACAATGTGAGCACAAGTATTTCTCAATCCACGACACAGCTTATGAGCGGGGTCATCACGATTACGGGCTCCTTTGTCATGATGCTCGTACTCAGTCCGATATTGACGCTTGCCGCCTGTGTGACTATCCCGCTTATGTACTTGCTGACGAAAACAATCGCCAAGAGAACGAGGGTGCTTTTCAGAGAACAGCAAAAGCATTTGGGAAGGCTGAATGGGCATATTGAAGAATCGATTTCCGGCAGTTTGATCGTAAAAGCCTTCAACCATGAGGACGAGGTCATCTCAACCTTTGACGAAATCAATGGCAAGCTGTATGAATCAGGACGGAAGGCACAAATCTGGTCCGGCTTCCTAATGCCAATCATGAATGTTATTAATAACCTTGGATTGACTTCTGTGGCCATTGTCGGCGGAATACTGGCTGTTAATGGCTCCATTACGGTAGGCGTCATTGCCGCCTTTATCAGTTACTCCAGACAATTTACGCGCCCGTTAAATGACTTGGCGAATATCTTTAATATCTTCCAGTCAGCTGTTGCGGGGGCAGAGCGTGTATTCCAGGTTATTGATGAACCGGAAGAGGTGGTCGATAAACCAAAAGCCATTTCGCTCACACAGGCAAAAGGAGAGGTTCGCTTTGAACATGTAAGCTTCGGCTACAAAAAAGAATCGCCAATCCTTAATGACATCAGCTTCGCAGCAAAGACCGGAAGTCATATCGCGCTCGTCGGTCCGACCGGTGCCGGTAAAACGACCATCATCAATTTGCTGACACGCTTCTATGATGTCGAATCAGGCCGAATCACGATTGATGGAACCGACATACGCGATTTCACCAGGGAGAGTCTGCGCAATACATTCGGCATCGTTCTGCAGGATACGTATTTGTTCACAGGAACCATCAAGGATAATATTAAATACGGCCGTCTTGACGCGACAGATGATGAAGTCGTGGAGGCAGCCAAAATGGCCAATGCCCATTATTTCATTACACGGCTGCCTGATGGATATGAAACCATGCTCTCAGAAAGCGGCGGGAATCTGAGCCAGGGACAAAGGCAGCTGCTCGCCATTGCGAGAGCCATTCTCTCTGACCCAGCCATTCTCATTCTCGATGAAGCCACGAGCAGTGTCGATACGCGAACCGAGCTCGCCATTCAAAATGCCATGCGCAAAGTTATGGAGGGCAGAACAAGCTTCATGATTGCCCACCGGCTATCCACCATCCGTGAAGCCGACACAATCATGGTCATTGATGACGGCCAGATCAAAGAACAAGGCAGCCACCAAGAGCTGATCGCCCAAAATGGCCAATACCGGCATATGTATGAGAGTCAGTTTAAGAATGTGCAAACATCCTGAGACGCATGCTCCTGTGAAGGGGGTGTGCGTCTTTTTTCGGGCGTGACAAAGCCTATCTTTGTCCCATGCCTATCCCATCTATCCCGGTCGAAGCCTGTGAGAAGTGTGGGGAGCGTGTCAATCCCCATACCTGACCCATGTCTATTCCGTCTCCCCGCCAATGCCTAGGAAAAGCAAAAGGAATCATGCCGCCATCTCGCTGCCTGCCCTATCCATCCACAGATAAAAAAATTACAATGAAAACAAACGCTTTCACCCCAATGATGTAAACGGTTACAACAAATTCTGAATAAACTAAATTATCAAATAATTATGAAAAATCGGTTGACCTTTTATCTGGAAGGTCGTATCATAAGTTTCAACAACAATGTTCCTTGAATTTGGAAAGGCGAGAGACCTATTCCAATTAAGTATATATGTGTTAAAACAATGAAGAGGATAAGTAGTAGATGGGGTGAACAGATACAGAGAGCCGGGGTGCTGAGAGCCGGTGCTGTTTCCATTTATGAACTCACCTTGGAGTGCCTGTGTGAACAGTTGAGTAATACAGGCCGGGTTTTATAACCAAAACCCGTTATCAAAACAGTCGAGTGCATGGCATCTTTTTCGGGCCATGAATGAGGGTGGTACCATGGAGAGGAGATAAGCCTTTTCATCCCTTGCGTTTCATTCAAGAAACGTCAGGGATGAGGAGGCTTTTTTTATTCTCCAATATATCAAGTCTGGCGGGTAAGCCTATCACAAATCGGGAGGGAGATTCCATGATGGAAAAAGCAGCTCTTGCTGAAAAGGAAGTGCAGTCTAACGCGAGAATCAGCGGAGCCGAGATGTTGATCAATGCATTGAAGAGGCAGGAAGTGGAAGTATTGTTTGGTTATCCGGGAGGAGCCGTTTTACCCATTTACGATTCTCTCTATCATGCGGGATTGAAACATGTGTTATCCCGTCATGAGCAAGGGGCCATACATGCAGCGGAAGGATATGCAAGGATAAGCGGCAAGCCGGGAGTCGTGATAGCGACTTCAGGTCCTGGTGCAACGAATCTGGTTACAGGCATTACAGATGCGATGATGGATTCTTTACCTCTTGTTATTTTCACCGGTCAGGTAGGTACGGGCGTGATTGGAACAGATGCTTTCCAGGAGGCAGATATTGTAGGGATTACCACTCCGGTAACGAAACATAATTATCAAATCCGGGATACGAAAGATATTCCTCGAATTGTGAAGGAGGCATTTTATATTGCTTCATCGGGCAGACCCGGCCCCGTCTTGATTGATATACCGAAAGATATAGCGACACTTGAGGCAGAGGAGACCGAGCCGGAGAGCATCTCGCTTCCGGGTTATCAGCCGACAACAGAACCGAATTATTTGCAAATTAGACGTCTTGTCGAGTCTGTCAGCTCAAGCAAGAAACCGCTTATCTTAGCGGGTGCGGGTGTCTTGCATGCAAAGGCTTCTAAGCAATTAGTCGAATTTGCGGAGCAGCAGCAAATTCCAGTCGTCAATACATTGCTTGGTCTTGGTACCTTCCCGCCCGAGCATCCGCTCTATATTGGAATGGGCGGCATGCATGGCATTTATGCGGCAAATATGGCGATGTATGAATGTGACCTTCTCATCAATATCGGAGCCCGTTTTGATGATCGGCTGACAGGTAATCTATCGCGATTTGCTCCATATGCAACGGTAGCACATATCGATATAGACCCGGCAGAGATTGGCAAAAATGTCCCAACTGCCATTCCAGTCGTAGGGGATGCCAAGCAAGCTCTAATTCAGCTTATTAAGCAAAATGGCAAGCGTTCTGAAAGTGAGCCTTGGAGAAAGCAGATTAGATCCTGGCTTGATGAGGCTCCTTATCATTATGAGAATGAAGAGGAGAAAGGCTTGAAGCCGCAACGGGTAATGGAGCTGATTTATGAGCATAGCCGCGGGGATGCCATTGTGACAACAGATGTCGGTCAGCATCAAATGTGGGCAGCACAATATTATCCGTTCAAGCGGCCGAATGCATGGGTGACCTCAGGAGGGCTCGGTACGATGGGCTTTGGATTACCGGCAGCTATCGGTGCTCAAATGGCCGAACCGGATGATCTGGTTATCTCCGTCAATGGAGACGGCGGTGTCCAGATGTCGATTCAGGAGCTTGGTGTCATTGCAGAGCAGAATCTCCCGATTAAAATCATTATTTTGAATAACGGCTCGCTTGGAATGGTTCGGCAATGGCAGGAAATCTTCTATGAATCCAGGTACTCACAAAGTGTTTTTGCCTCACAGCCATCCTTCAGCAAGCTAGCCGAAGCCTATGGGATTAAAGGGATTGACGCAAGGACAGAGGAAGAAGTGAAGCAGGCCTTCGCAGAAGAATTCCCTCAGCATAAACCGGTTCTTATCAATGTGTATGTTGAGCCGGGAGAGAATGTTTACCCGATGATTGCTCCAGGCAAGGGAATCAATGAGATGGTGGGAGTGAAGAAGAGATGAGACGAATCATCACGCTGACCGTTATGAACAGGCCTGGTGTATTAAACCGAATCACGAACCTGTTCTCAAAGCGGAATTACAATATTGAGAGCATCACGGTCGGACATTCTGAGGTGGAAAACAGGTCGAGAATCACATGTGTTGTCAATGTCGAAAGCGTCCAGATTGCTGAACAAATTACGAAGCAGCTGAATAAGCAGATAGACGTCATTAAAGTGCAGGATATTACCGATCAATCTGTGGTCGCACGGGAGCTCGCATTAGTTAAGGTAGCGGTGCTGCCGGCAACAAGAAGTGAAATTTACTCACTGATTGAGCCGTTCCGGGCGTCCATCATTGATATCGGCAAGGACAGTCTCGTTATTCAAATTACAGGGGAGACGAATAAGATAGAAGCTTTCTTGGAGCTGATTAAGCCTTATGGCATTAAAGAGATCGCTAGAACAGGCACAACCGCCTTTACACGCGGTACCCAGCCTGCAGGATTAGGAAATCGCAATTATTCTATCGTCTAATAATGAAAGGGAGAGATTACTTATGGCAAAAATGTATTATCAAAATGAAGCAAATGAAGCGGTATTAAAAGGCAAGAAAATCGCTATCGTCGGATATGGCTCACAAGGGCATGCTCATGCGCAGAACCTTAGGGACAGCGGAATGGATGTCGTCATCGGGTTAAGACAAGGGAAATCATGGGATCAAGCAGCAGAGGATGGGTTTGATGTGAAATCTGTCAGAGAAGCGAGTGAGGAAGCGGATGTCATTATGATTCTCCTGCCGGATGAGCATCAAACGAAGGTGTACAAAGCTGAGATTGAACCGGTATTGCATGAAGGGCATACGTTGATGTTCGCCCACGGATTTAACGTACATTATCACCAAATTGTCCCTCCTTCCTATGTTGATGTATCGCTGGTTGCACCTAAAGGACCTGGACACTTAGTCAGAAGAACCTATGAGCAGGGAGCAGGTGTGCCGGCATTGTTCGCGATTCATCAGGATGTTTCAGGTGAGGCGAGTGAAGTTGCGCTTGCCTATGCAAAGGGAATTGGTGCATTACGAGCAGGAGCGCTTGAGACATCCTTTAAGGAAGAAACGGAAACAGATCTATTTGGGGAACAGGCTGTATTATGCGGAGGATTAACCTCTCTTGTAAAGGCAGGTTTTGAAACATTAACTGAGGCAGGGTACCAGCCAGAGCTTGCTTACTTTGAATGCTTGCATGAACTGAAATTAATCGTTGACCTGATGTATGAAGGCGGAATGGCGGGCATGCGCTACTCCATTTCTGATACGGCTCAATGGGGAGATTTCGTATCCGGTCCGCGTGTTGTCGGTCTTCAAGTAAAGGAAGAAATGAAACAGGTATTAAAGGAAATCCAAAACGGAACATTTGCCAAAGGCTGGCTGGTTGAAAATCAGGTGAACAGACCGGTCTTTAATGCAACGCAGGCACAGGAGAATGAGCATCCGATTGAACAAGTGGGCAGGGAGCTGCGTCAAATGATGCCGTTTATCAATGAGCAGCAAAAGAAGCAAAAGGAAGTGGTGACTAGTGCGAAAAATTGAGATATTTGATACCACATTAAGGGATGGCGAGCAGTCCGCCGGCGTAACCTTGACGAGTACGGAAAAAATCGAGATTGCGAGACAATTAGAGAAGCTGGGTGTCGATATTATTGAAGCCGGCTTCCCGGCGGCTTCTCAAGGGGATTTTGAATCCGTTAAGCAAATCGCGGAGATGGTGAAGAATTCAACCGTAACCGCACTGGCCCGCTCAGCACAATCGGATATTGATGCGGCTTGGCAGGCATTAAAAAATACAGCGAATCCACGTATTCATGTGTTCTTGGCAACATCGCCGATTCACCGCCATTATAAATTGAAGATGACAGAGGATGAGGTCGTTGAGGCGGCGGTTGCTTCTATTAAATATGCAAAACAGTTCTTCCCGGTTGTTCAGTGGTCAGCAGAGGATGCTTGCCGGACAGAGCTTCCCTTTCTCGCTAGAATTGTAGAGGAAGCAATTAAGGCAGGAGCGGAAATTATTAATATTCCAGATACGGTCGGCTATATCACGCCGCGTGAATACACAGAGGTGTTTAAATACTTACAGAATCATGTTCCATCCATTGGGGGTGTGAAGCTGTCAGCACATTGTCATGATGATCTAGGTCTTGCAACTGCTAATTCTATGGCTGCCATTCTTGCCGGTGTAACACAAATTGAAGGAACAATCAACGGAATTGGCGAGCGTGCCGGCAATACGGCATTAGAAGAGGTAGCCCTTGGTCTTTATACAAGGAAGGATTTCTACCAAGCAGAATCAAGGATGGTGTTAGGTGAAATAAAAAGGACGAGTGAACTTGTGAGTAAATTGACTGGCATGGTTATCCCGCCAAACAAGGCGGTAGTCGGAAAGAATGCCTTCGCTCATGAATCTGGTATCCACCAAGACGGCGTGTTGAAGGAAAAAACCACCTACGAGATCATTGAGCCGGAGACAGTTGGATTAAGCTCTAATGCCATGGTCCTTGGCAAGCATTCCGGTCGTCATGCCTTCCGCACGAAAATCCAAGAGCTTGGATTTACAGTATCAGATGAGGAAATGAACCAATTATTCAAGGTATTTAAGAATCTTGCAGATAGCAAGAAAGAGATGACGGATGAGGATATTGTTGCCTTGGTTCTTGAAGAGAAGGTGACGAAGGAGGGCGGCTATTATGATTTGGTCTCCATCCAAGTCCAATATGGAACCAATCAGATTCCGACGGCAACGGTGACATTGTCAGGAATGGTTAATGAAAAGATTCAGGAAGCGGGAACTGGTGCGGGAAGTATCGAAGCCTTGTATAACACGCTTGAACGCTGCATCAATAAGCCTGTTACGTTAAAGGATTACCGAATCCAATCCGTTGGTGCAGGAAGGGATGCGCTGGCCCAGGTATTTGTTAAGGTGATGTATGAAGGAGTGGAAACAAGCGGGCGGGGATTGGCCCAGGACGTTTTAGAGGCATCTGCCAAAGCCTACCTAAATGCGATAAACCGAGCCATCATGACAGAGGAAAGAACATCCATTGCTTTGATGAACTAAATCTTAGAAGGAGGATTTCGAAATGAAAAAGAACATTGCTGTATTACCAGGCGACGGCATCGGGCCGGAAGTAGCAAAGGGAGCGGTCGAAATCCTCAGGGCTATCGGGGAACGCTTCGGGCATGAATTCACCTTTCAATATGGAATGATTGGGGGAGCGGCTATTGATTATGCAGGCACTCCGCTTCCAAATGATACGCTGGCCCTTTGCAGGCAAAGCGATGCCATTATGCTCGGAGCAGTCGGAGGACCGAAGTGGGATCAGAATCCGCCGATGCAAAGGCCAGAGCAGGGCCTGCTGAAGATTCGCAAGGAATTGAATCTGTATGCGAATATGCGTCCAATCAACTATTATGCCAGTTTAATAGAATCTTCCCCGTTAAAGAAGGAAATCATCGAAGAGACAGATTTTCTGATTGTAAGAGAATTGACAGGAGGCCTTTATTTCGGAAAGCCGAGTGAGAGGACATACCGCGATGGGATGGAAGCGGCTGTTGATACCCTTTATTACGAACGAAGTGAAGTGAAACGAATCATGAAGCTTGCCTTTGAGCTTGCCTCCTCCCGAAGCCTTAAGGTTACATCAGTTGATAAAGCGAATGTTCTTGAATCGAGCCGTATGTGGCGGGAGGTTGCGGAAGAAGTAGCTAAGGATTATCCTCATGTAACCTTAGAGCATATGCTTGTCGATAATGCGGCCATGCAGCTCATTAAGAATCCGAGACAATTTGACACGATTGTAACGGAAAATATGTTTGGCGATATTTTGAGTGATGAAGCAAGTGTACTTACTGGGTCGCTTGGTATGCTGCCTTCAGCCAGCCTTTCTGAAAGCGGACTTCATTTATACGAACCAATCCATGGTTCGGCGCCTGATATAGCCGGTCAGGATAAAGCGAACCCGATTGCGATGATTCTCTCCAGTGCCTCCATGCTGCGTCATTCCTTTGGATGGGAGGAGGAAGCAAGGGCGGTGGAGCAGGCGGTCAAGAATATTCTGGATTCAGGTAAGCGGACCGCCGATCTATCAGGTACCGGCAAGCCATATTCTACGTCCAAGATGGTAGAAGCGATTAAAGAAGATATCCTGCAGAAGGATGCCATTTTTCACATTATGGATGCTTATGCATAAGAACGAATAAATGAAATTTCAATGAGGAGGGATTATAGATGGGTAAATCGATTATTGATAAGATCTGGGAGAAGCATATTGTTCGCAAAGAGGAGGGCAAGCCGGATTTATTATACATCGATCTGCATCTCGTGCATGAAGTGACCTCTCCTCAGGCGTTTGAAGGATTAAGACTGAAAGGAAGAAAGGTTCGTCGTCCGGATTTGACCTTTGCGACGATGGATCATAATGTTCCGACCATTAATCGTTTCGTCATTACTGATGATATTGCAAAAAAACAAATGAGCGCCCTTGAGCGCAATTGCAGTGAATTTGGGGTGCCGCTGGCCGGCCTTGATAGTGAAGACCAGGGGATTGTCCATGTTATCGGGCCAGATCTTGGTTTGACTTGGCCGGGTAAGACAATTGTCTGCGGGGACAGCCATACTTCTACGCACGGTGCCTTTGGAGCCTTGGCTTTCGGAATCGGCACAAGTGAGGTAGAGCATGTTTTGGCAACACAGACTATTTGGCAAAATAAGCCGAAAACGATGAAGATTGAAATAAACGGGAAATTAAAGCCGGGAGTAACCGCTAAGGATGTTATCCTCTATATTATTTCACAAAACGGTGTTCATTTCGGTGCTGGACATATTTTGGAATATGCAGGAGAGGTTGTCCGGCAAATGTCCATGGAAGAGCGCATGACAATCTGTAATATGACGATTGAAGGAGGCGCACGCGCTGGATTGGTCAGTCCGGATGAAACAACCTTTTCTTATATGAAGGGACGCAAATATGCGCCAAAGCCGGATGAGTTCGAGCGTTACAGTAAGGAGTGGGAAAAGCTCATCAGTGATGAAGACGCGGCATATGACAAGGTCATTGAAATAAACGGTGAGGACATTTCTCCAATGGTTAGCTGGGGAACCAACCCAGGGATGTGCAGTCCGGTTGATGGCCGTGTACCTGTTGCTTCCGACCTTGACGAGTCTGCCGCACGTTCCTTGAGGCGTGCGCTTGAATATATGGGCCTTCAAGAGGGACAGGGAATAAAGGAGATTCCGGTACAGCATGTCTTCATTGGATCCTGTACGAATTCGCGTATGGAGGATTTAAGGGAAGCAGCTGAAATACTGAGAGGGAAGCGGGTAGCAGAAGGTGTTCGCGCACTAGTTGTTCCCGGCTCTCAAAGGGTGAAAAGGAAGGCAGAGGAGGAAGGCATTGACACAATCTTTAAAGAGGCGGGCTTTGAGTGGAGAGAGGCTGGCTGCAGTATGTGTCTGAGCATGAACCCGGATGTTGTCCCGCCTGGTGAGCATTGTGCCTCCACCTCGAACCGGAATTTTGAAGGCAGACAGGGCTCTGGTGCCAGGACCCATCTTGTCAGTCCAAAAATGGCTGCTGCTGCTGCGCTTTATGGACGGTTCGTAGATGTGAGAGAGCTTGAAAGCATCATCAGTGAAGGGAGTGTGAATTAATATGGAACGTTTGACGGTTTATACAGGGAAGCCGGTTGTTATGGATCGAGACCATGTGGATACAGACCAAATCATCCCGAAGCAATTCTTGAAGAGGATTGAGCGTACTGGCTTTGGCCGTTTCTTATTCTATGACTGGCGCTATGAAGCAGAGAATGTTGAACGCTCGGAGTTTGAACTGAATCAGGAGGAGAACCGAGGAGCAACCATATTGGTGGCCGGTGAGAATTTTGGCTGCGGTTCCTCAAGGGAACATGCTCCATGGGCGCTTGGTGATTATGGCTTCAAAGTGATCATTGCTTCCTCATTTGCAGATATCTTCCATCAGAACTGCCTGCAAAACGGCATTCTGCCGATTACGCTTGAAAAAGATACATTGGCAGCGTTGAAGGAGCATATACGCAGTCAAAAGGCGGATATCACTGTTGATTTGCCGAAGCAGGAGCTCAATGCAGGGGAAGGATTTGCGATTTCATTTGATATACATCCCTATTGGAAGAATATGCTCACAAATGGCTGGGATGAGATTTCCTTAACCATGCAATATGAGGATTCGATTAAAGAGTATGAAGAGCGTGTGTTTGTTCGGGGATAAGTGGAGTGCATATCAGGAAGGAATAGGCGGCGTTTGCTCCGCCTTTTTATTTTGTCTATTTCTATATAGCGAATGAATGGATACCAGACGTTCCATTTCCTGTTGATTGCAGCAGTTTACTAATACCATAAAAGCGCATTGGTTTATGGACAAAAAGAGAGGGGTATGGACGACAAGAAGGTACTAAGGTCCTTTGAGTATGGAGAAAGGTTTATAGGAGAGACAGACAGCATCCTGGCTGAAGAGCATAGGAGATCAAGACACTGCTCTTGGCGGGCCGGAGACTTGTCAGTCAGCTTCTTCCACAACTCCCCTTTCCCACAATGTTTTGTTTTTCACAGAAAGGCGTGCTACACTTACTTCAATAATTTATTAATCCGAGGCGGGACAATATGAAGAAAAATGAACATAAGGTTATTCCCTTTCCGCATCTGGGCGAGCTTTTGATGAAAAAGGGCATGGAGGCAATGGAGGAAAAAAATTATAAAGAAGCATACCGGTATTTTGACCAAGGGATTCAAATTGAACCGGATCATGAGGATATCAATATCGGGCTGGCATTATCATTGGTAGAGCTGGGGCGGTATCAAGAGGCGAAGGTAATCGTTAAGCGAATGATGGAGCAGGGCATCGGCGATTATTTCCATGTGATTAATATTTACTTGATGATTTTGCTTCAATTAAATGAGCATGGAGAAATCATTCACGTGATTGAAGCCTTGTTTGATGAACAGCAGATACCGCCAGAGCGGGTGGAATCACTTGAGAACCTGCTTGCAATGAGCAAGAGGATTGTCGGGCAGCAGACAGACCCTTCTCAGCCATCCCAGACAGAGGGACTGCCGATTGATGAGACAGAGGTTCTGCGAATCCTTGAGAATGGTACGATTGAAGAACAATTATACATATTATCCTCTTTATCCAACCAAAACATACGGCCGTGGACTGATGTCCTGTGCCAATACTTAATAGAAGAAAAGCATCCTTTCCTGAAGACATTGGCCCTTTCTCTTCTGCGTGAGCAGGAAGTAAATAAGACGGTTGAATTAGATAAATTTGGGCAAAGATGGACAGTGAACATAGAGGATCTTCCAAAAGTGGAAGAAACGGAATTCTTGAAGATGCTTCAAAAGGAATTGAGTGAAAAGCTTGAACATAATGACCCTATTATGTATGAACAGGCAATGGAAATGGTCAAACGACATAACATTCTCCTTTATCCGCTAAATATCGACCATTTGTCGATTTGGGCTGAAGCGTATGAAAGACTTGTCAAAGAAGCGTACGGGCTTGTATGGGATGAGCCTGATGAAGAAATTTCCGGGATTTTAGAAGAAATAAGGAAATTAGAGGGCATTACTTTCCCTGTTATTTGAAGTCCGAAGTGTTGAAACGTGGAAATCCTATGTTATAATATAATGGTTGCAATATGCATGTGTACAGGCAAAGGCCTGTGCGGCCTAAGGATCTATATATCTGGTTCTCATACATGCCAGTGTTAAAAAAAGACGATTTATTAGGAAATATATATAGTTGGAGGGAAAACCATGTCTGCAAAATGGGAAAAGCTAGAAGGTAACCGCGGCGTCTTAACCGTTGAAGTTCCTGTAGAAAAAGTGAACGAAGGATTAGACTCTGCTTTCAAAAAAGTTGTGAAACAAGTACAAGTTCCAGGTTTCCGTAAAGGAAAAATGCCACGTTCTATGTTCGAAAAGAGATTCGGTGTAGAATCCCTTTATCAAGATGCCCTTGATTTCATCTTGCCAGAAGCTTACGCTGAAGCGATTAACGAAACAGCTATCGAGCCGGTAGACCGCCCTGAAATCGATATCGAGCGTATGGAAAAAGGCGAAACTCTTATCTTCAAAGCAACTGTTACAGTGAAGCCTGAAGTTAAGCTTGGCGAATACAAAGGTCTTGAAGTAACTAAAGTTGACACTGAAGTGACTGATGAAGATGTAAACGAAGAAATCAAACAATTGCAAGAGCGTAATGCTGAACTTGTTATTAAAGAAGAAGGTGCCGCTGAAAAAGGCGACACAGTTGTTCTTGATTTCGAAGGATTCGTTGACGGCGAAGCGTTCGAAGGCGGAAAAGCTGACAACTACACATTAGAGCTTGGCTCTAATTCTTTCATTCCTGGTTTCGAAGACCAATTGGTCGGACTTGAAACAGGCGGAGAAAAAGAAGTAGAAGTAACTTTCCCTGAAGAATACCACGCTGCTGAATTAGCAGGTAAACCAGCTGTATTCAAAGTGAAAATTCACGAAATCAAAACAAAAGAGCTTCCTGCACTTGATGATGAGTTTGCAAAAGATGTAGATGAAGAAGTGGAAACACTTGACGCTCTTAAAGAAAAAATCAAAAATCGCTTAGTGGACAAGAAAAACCACGATGCTGAACACCATGTTAAAGATACTGTAATCGAAAAAGCAGCAGAAAATGCTGAAATGGATATTCCAGCTGCCATGATCGATACAGAAACTGACCGCATGGTACAAGAGTTTGGTCAACGTCTTCAAATGCAAGGTATGACTCTTGACATGTACTTCCAATTCTCTGGTCAAGACGAAGCAGCTCTTAAAGAGCAAATGAAAGAGGAAGCTGAAAAACGCGTACGCATTAACCTTACTCTTGAAGCTATCGGCAAAGCTGAGAACGTTGAAGTCAGCGAAGAAGAAATCAACGCTGAGGTTCAAACAATGTCTGAGCAATACGGCTTATCTGCTGAACAAATCATCCAAGCGCTTGGCGGCACTGAAAGTGTTAAAGGCGACTTGCTTGTAAGAAAAGCAATTGACGTATTGGTTGAAAGCAGCAAAACAGTAGAAGCTTAATTTATATAAAACCATAAAAACAAGGTGCGATTTAACTTATCGTACCTTGTTTTATACATAACATATTTTGCAAAACTCGCTAAAAATCGACTTTCTGTATCGAATTGTTTTTGGCTATACATAATTGCTTTTTTCTCGAATAAAGTGTAGATTAATTCTAAATAATCAAAATACATATGTTTTCCATTTTCAAAATAGAGGATTGAAAGTCGTGCAGAATGGATATTATGTACATATACATAATGATCACGTGATTACGTATACGTCGTCAGTCTTTTCTTTACCTCAAATGGAGTAATGTGTGTTACAATCCTTACATACCCTTCATTTGTTAATCTGATTTAGAAATGCAGATTTCATGATAGAGTCCATAATACCAAGGGGTGAAACTATGTTTAAATTTAATGATGAGAAAGGGCAGCTTAAGTGTTCTTTCTGTGGCAAGACTCAGGAACAAGTCCGAAAACTCGTAGCGGGTCCAGGTGTTTATATATGCGATGAATGTATTGAACTATGTACAGAAATCGTGGAAGAAGAATTAGGTACTGACGAAGAAGTAGAATTTAAGGATATTCCAAAACCAATGGAGATCCTCGATATACTTGACGAATATGTCATCGGTCAAAGAAGCGCAAAGAAATCCTTGGCCGTGGCTGTATACAATCACTATAAACGTGTCAATTCCAACAGCAAGATTGAAGACGTTGAATTATCCAAGTCTAATATCTGTCTAATTGGACCAACAGGAAGCGGGAAAACCTTGCTTGCACAAACGTTGGCTAGATTGCTGAATGTTCCGTTCGCTATTGCGGATGCAACATCCTTAACAGAAGCTGGTTATGTAGGGGAAGATGTTGAGAACATCCTTCTCAAGCTAATCCAAGCGGCAGATTATGATGTGGAGAAAGCCGAAAAAGGCATTATCTATATCGATGAAATTGACAAAATCGCGCGTAAATCTGAGAACCCTTCCATCACTCGTGATGTATCAGGTGAAGGGGTTCAGCAAGCCTTGCTGAAGATTCTTGAAGGTACGGTTGCAAGTGTGCCGCCACAAGGTGGAAGAAAGCATCCGCATCAGGAATTCATCCAAATCGATACAACAAATATCCTCTTTATTTGTGGTGGAGCATTTGATGGTATCGAACCGATTATTAAACGACGTCTTGGCCAAAAGGTCATTGGCTTCGGTTCTGGAGTGGAGAAAGAAGATATCCAAGATAAGGATCTTCTATCTAAAGTTTTACCGGAGGACATGCTTCGTTTTGGTTTAATTCCAGAATTCATCGGCCGTCTGCCTGTCATTGCGACACTTGAACAGCTTGATGAGGATGCCTTGATTCAAATCCTTACAAAGCCGAAGAATGCTCTTGTGAAGCAATATCAGAAGATGATGTCTCTTGATGATGTAGAATTGGAATTTGAGGATGATGCCTTGCTCGAGATTGCGAAGAAAGCAATCGAGCGTAAGACAGGTGCTCGTGGTCTCCGTTCCATCATTGAAGGCATCATGCTTGAAGTGATGTTCGAATTGCCTTCACGTGATGATATTGCGAAATGCGTAATCACTGCAGAGTCTATTTCTGAAGGAAAATCACCGAAGATTATCCTTTCTGATGGGACAACTGAAACGGTTGAGAAGAAAACTTCTGCTTAACGCAGAACATGATATGAAAATGCTGGTTCCATTTGGAACCGGCATTTTTTTATGAAATAGTTCTGTTAAGGACTGTTGATAGGATAGAATGCCGCCAGTTAACGTTGAAGGCGATTAACTTTTGCGGGATTAGCGGAAAAGACAGCCCATAGAGATACATAGGACTAGGAGGAGGCTCCGTGACACTCCTTTGTTTTTGCTGCCTGAAACAAAAATCAACATGTCAAAATAATCAAGCCTATGGAGTAGTAAATAAACCTTCATCCCTGTCCTTATATGGGATGTTTGGAGGTTTATTCCCCTTCTGTTAAGGAGATACTAGCTTGTATCTTTACGATGAATCTTCAGGAGGGTGCATAAATGAGTTGGACAGCCATAGTGATCATCATCCAATTATTTTTTGGAGTTGTCATTGGATTATATTTCTTGAATCTGTTGAGAGGGCAGCGGGTTCAAAAGGTAACCATTGATCGGGAAGCAAAGAAGGAAATGGATCAATTACATAGAATGAAGGGGATTAAGCTGACGGAGCCATTGTCTGAGAAGGTACGGCCGGCTAGTTTTCAAGATATTATCGGACAGAAGGATGGCATTAAGGCGTTGAAGGCAGCTTTATGCGGGCCAAATCCGCAGCATGTGCTCATTTATGGGCCTCCTGGAATCGGTAAAACGGCTGCTGCGAGACTTGTTTTAGAGGAAGGGAAGAGAAATGCAAAATCTCCTTTTCGTCAAACGGCTCCTTTCATTGAATTAGATGCTACAACAGCAAGATTTGATGAACGCGGGATAGCCGATCCGTTAATTGGCTCTGTTCATGATCCTATCTATCAGGGAGCAGGGGCTATGGGGCAGGCTGGAATTCCGCAGCCGAAGCAGGGGGCTGTGTCAAATGCGCATGGAGGCATTCTCTTCATTGATGAAATTGGGGAGCTTCATAATATCCAAATGAATAAATTATTAAAGGTGCTCGAGGATCGGAAAGTCTTTTTTGAGAGTGCTTATTATAGTGAGGAAAACCCGAATATTCCTAAGCATATTCATGAAATCTTCACAAATGGCCTGCCGTCTGATTTCCGTCTCGTTGGAGCCACAACAAGAACACCATCGGAAATTCCGCCGGCTATCCGCTCGAGATGTATGGAAATCTTCTTCCGTGAATTGAATCAGGATGAACTGATGCAGGTTGCTGCCAATGCGGCGAAGCGGGTGGAGCTGACCTTAGGCGAGAAGGGGCTTCGACTGATTGGCCAATATGCATCCAATGGGCGTGAGGCTGTGAATATGGTTCAGAGTGCAGCCGGCCTTGCTATTACGGATGAACGTAATTTCATTAAGGACGAAGATATCGAATGGATTATCCAATCAAGCCAGATGACACCTCGCTTCAGTCCGAGTATTGGGGCGGAATCATCCATAGGAGTCGTCAATGGTCTGGCGGTAACTGGTCCGAATACAGGTGCTTTGTTAGAGATTGAAGTCACCGTTATTGATGCGCGTGATAAAGGGACGGTAACCATCACGGGAATCGTGGAAGAGGAAAGTTTAAACAGCCCGGGTAAATCAATACGACGCAAGAGCATGGCGAAAGGGTCAATTGAAAATGTCGTAACCGTTTTGCGGACGATGGGAATACCGGCTGACCAATATGATATTCATGTAAATTTCCCTGGAGGTATTCCGATTGACGGACCATCAGCAGGGGTTGCTATGGCTGTGGGCATTTATTCGGCCATCTATCGGATTCCTGTGAAAAATAAAGTGGCTATGACAGGAGAAATCAGCATTCATGGGAAAGTGAAGCCGGTTGGAGGCGTCTTTACGAAGGCGAATGCAGCGATGCTTGCTGGAGCTGAAATGGTCATTATCCCAGAGGAGAATGTTCAATCCATTCTGGATGAGCTTGATGGCATTAAGATTAAACCGGTCAGCCAGCTGAAAGAGGTTTTCCAAGAGGCGCTTGACCGGACCCAGGTTATTGACCAAATCGTGGGAAGTGTGGAACGGCCGTCTGAAAGAGAGAGCGGCTAAAAGGAAGGGGCTTGCTCGTTGGATGGGCAGGCTCCTTTTCTTATGTTCTCTATATGCTACAGTCCTTATGATTCATGAGTGAAATAAAGCAGCGATTCATGTTAAAAATACTGGGGAATAGGGAAAAGAGGAGCGTGAGGAAGAAATCTCCCTAAATAGACACAAGTCTATAAATACGATAAAATTGGTAAAGGTCTATTCTTAAGTAAGATATCTTATTAGGTTTTTATGGAGGTGCAACAAATGGCAATTACTGAGGAAAAACACGTTCCCCTCCTGCCGCTGCGCGGATTGCTTGTTTTCCCGACAATGGTTCTACATCTCGATGTTGGAAGAGAGAAATCGGTGCAGGCGCTAGAGAAAGCAATGGTAGATGACCATTTTATTTTTTTGACTACACAAAAGGAAGTATCCACAGATGAACCGAGTGAGGATGATGTCTATCAATTAGGCACTCTGACGAAGGTTAAGCAGATGCTTAAACTGCCAAACGGTACCATTCGGGTATTAGTCGAAGGCGTTTCACGGGCTCATATGATTGAGTTTGTGGATGAAGGAGATTATCTCGCTGCGAGGCTTGAAGTAATGGAAGACTCTATCGAGAAGGATCCGGAAACCGAAGCGTTAATGAGAACCTTGTTGGATTACTTTGAACAATACATAAAGATTTCAAAGAAAGTGACAACAGAGACGTATAATACGACAGTTGACATTGAAGAGCCGGGAAGGCTTGCCGATATCATAACCTCTCATCTCCCGCTTAAGCTCAAGGATAAGCAGGATATATTGGAGACAATCGATATAAAAGAACGTCTAAACAAGGTCATAGATATTATTCATAACGAAAAAGAAGTGCTGAATCTGGAGAAAAAGATTGGTTTGCGCGTGAAGAAATCCATGGAGCGTACGCAGAAGGAATATTATTTGCGCGAGCAATTAAAGGCTATCCAGAAGGAGCTTGGCGATAAGGAAGGCAAGACGGCTGAGATTGCGGAGTTGTTGGAGAAAATTGAGCTGGCAGGCATGCCTGAGCATGTCCTTGAAACAGCAAAGAAGGAATTGGACCGCTATGAGAAGATTCCGGCAAGCTCGGCAGAAAGCGCGGTTATCCGCAATTATCTCGAATGGCTGATTGCGCTCCCTTGGTCCAATGCAACAAAGGATGACTTGGATATTGGCAAGGCAGAGAAAATCTTGAATGAGGATCATTACGGTCTTGAAAAGGTGAAGGAACGTGTGCTGGAGTATCTGGCGGTTCAGTCACTTACCAATTCATTGAAGGGACCAATCTTATGTCTAGCTGGACCTCCTGGTGTCGGGAAGACGAGCTTAGCGAAGTCGATTGCAAAATCAATGAATCGTCATTTCGTCCGCATTTCTCTCGGCGGTGTTCGTGATGAATCTGAAATTCGCGGTCACCGACGTACTTATGTTGGTGCCATGCCGGGCCGCATCATTCAAGGGATGAAGAAAGCAGGAACCATTAACCCAGTCTTCCTTCTTGATGAGATTGATAAGATGTCACATGATTTTCGCGGGGATCCCTCCTCAGCCATGCTTGAGGTTCTTGACCCTGAACAGAATAATTCATTCAGTGATCATTATATAGAGGAAACATATGACTTATCCCAAGTCATGTTTATCGCAACAGCGAATGATTTATCTACGATACCGGCCCCGCTGCGCGATCGGATGGAAATTATCAACCTATCCGGCTATACCGAATATGAGAAGCTTCATATTGCCAAGGAGCATTTGCTTCTGAAGCAATTGAAGGCACACGGCTTAACGAAAGCCCAGCTGCAAATGAAGGATGAGGCCATCACACAGATCATTCGTTATTACACAAGGGAAGCGGGCGTACGGACACTTGAACGCCAACTGGCGGCTGTCTGCCGTAAGGTTGCGAGGATTATCGTCTCTGGTGAGAAGAAGAAGGTCGTCCTGACGCAGAAGAATGTCAGTGATTTCCTCGGTAAGCCGTACTTCCGATATGGGGAAGCGGAACTGGAGAATCAAATCGGAGTGGCAACAGGGCTTGCCTATACGAACTTTGGCGGGGATACACTCCAGATTGAAGTTTCTTTATCACCTGGCAAAGGCAAACTGATCTTAACTGGAAAGCTTGGAGATGTAATGAAGGAGTCTGCACAGGCCGCGTTCAGCTATGTACGCTCCAAAGCAGAAGAACTTCATATTGACAAGGATTTCTATGAGAAATATGATATTCATATCCATGTCCCGGAAGGAGCCGTGCCAAAGGACGGTCCATCTGCCGGGATTACGATTGCGACAGCACTTATTTCAGCTCTTACCAAGAGACCTATCCGCAAGGAAGTCGGCATGACCGGTGAGATTACCCTGCGGGGGCGTGTGCTGCCAATCGGCGGATTGAAGGAAAAATCATTAAGTGCTCACCGCGCCGGTTTGAAGAAGATTATTTGCCCAATCGATAATGAACGGGATATTGACGACATTCCGGAAAGTGTGCGCAATGATTTAGAATTCGTATTTGTCTCGCAACTAGATGAAGTGTTGGAGCATGCATTGGCAGGTGAAGAAAAGTGAAAGTAACACAAGCAGAGATCGTCATGAGTGCCGTGAAGCCGGAGCAATATCCGACAGACGGATTCCCGGAATTTGCACTTGCAGGACGCTCGAACGTAGGGAAATCTTCCTTCATTAATAAAATGATCAATCGTAAAGGTTTGGCACGGACATCGTCCAAGCCGGGAAAAACCCAGACGTTGAATTTCTATAAATTGAATGAAGCGATCTTCTTTGTCGATGTTCCAGGATACGGCTACGCGAAAGTATCCAAGACAGAGCGAGAAGCCTGGGGTAAGATGATCGAGACATACATTACGACTAGGGAGCCGCTTCGTGCAATGCTGCTTATCATTGATTTGCGTCATAAGCCTTCCGCTGATGATGTGATGATGTATGATTTCTTGAAGCATTACGAGATTCCGACTATTGTCATTGCGACGAAAGCGGATAAGATTCCAAAAGGAAAATGGCAGAAGCATTTGAAAGTAGTTAGGGATACATTGGACCTTGCGAAGGGAGACGAGATTATTCTCTTCTCATCTGAGACAGGGCTCGGGAAAGATCAAGCGTGGAATGCCATTCAGGCTAGAATGTAAGGAACGAATAAAATGCAGGGGCCTCAATCAGGCCCCTGCATTTGTTATTTCTTCTTATAAAGAATGAACAATCCGGCGAGAATTAATGCAGCCGGCCAATAGGTGGAGAAGGTGTCGGCATAATTGGATACACCTAAGAAACTAAGGATTTGCTCATAAAAAATCAGCAGGACAGAGATGACGAGAAAGAGGATTCCTGCCCCTTTCCCGATGCCTTTCTTTAAGTAAATGAGAAGTAAACCCAGACCGATTAATAGAAAGATAATCACTTGTTCTCCAGGCCAATACTCAAGCTTTCCGGCGATATATTGATGCAAGCCATAACCAGTGAAGATAACCCCTGGCAGCAGAAATTCTGCCTGTCCCCCGAACCTGCTCTGCAAAAGAAAAGCAAGCCCTAGAAGGATGCTTAGCGTTGCCCATGAATAATATGGTTGGAAAAGGGTAAAATCAATCGATCTCAATAAGTAAAAAAATCCAAACCCAATTAAAATAGTACAAGTAAAATAGCGAAATTCTCTCATCTTTCGACTCCTAGTTTGTTATTATTGATAATTATTCTAATCTTTGTTAATGTACAGATAGTACGAATTTACACATACTTCAGGATAAGCAACTTATTGGTAAAAACGCTTACTGAATGAAACCTATATAGATTATATCAGGTTTAGCCATCTTTTATTTTTATTTTCAATAAATCCATTTATATCAAGGGTTTGAGCCGGTTGATGATTATTCCGGCAAGCGCTTTTAAAGTGGATGCCCGGAAAGAAATCATAAACTCAAATGATGTAGAAGGATGTCAGATAGGCGGTCGTTCGCGGGTGGTTACATACGGCCGGCGGTCCACTATTGAATGAGAATTGGGCAATGTTACGATTTTGTTCACAATTACCATTCTAGCAGTTTATGAGGATTACCTGCTTTTAGAATAGACGCAAATTACGTAAATGGGGGTGTAACAGGGTAGATGCATATCATTACCGTAGGTCTGAATTATAAAACTGCTCCTGTTGAAATCCGAGAGAAAGTAAGCTTTGAATTAGATCAATTGCCAGAAGCGATGAAAACCCTGCAGGCGAAGAAAAGTGTCTTAGAGAATGTTATTGTTTCCACCTGTAACCGTACAGAGGTGTACGCGGTTGTCGATCAGTTACATACAGGCCGGTACTATATTAAGGAATTCTTATCTGAGTGGTTTTCAATTGAACTGGGTGAATTGTCTTCTTATTTATATATATATGAAGAGGACGGAGCGGCCAACCATCTCTTCCAAGTAGCATGCGGGTTGAACTCCATGGTGCTTGGTGAGACGCAAATTCTCGGTCAGGTGAAGAAGAGCTTTATGCTCGCCCAAGTAGAAAAAACAACAGGCACACTGTTTAATAATTTATTCAAGAGAGTGATTACGCTCGCGAAAAAGGCCCATGCTGAAACGGAAATTAATAAGAATGCGGTTTCCATCAGCTACGCGGCTGTAGAACTGGGGAAGAAAATCTTCAGTTCATTAGAAGATAAGAAGGTTCTTGTCGTTGGTGCCGGCAAGATGGGGCAGCTCGCGATTGAAAACTTATATGGAAGCGGAGCGACCCAGGTTACTGTTATTAATCGGACACTTGAGAAGGCGGAAAAGCTTGCCTCCAAATATTCCGGTAAGGCTAAGATGCTGCAGGAGCTGCAATGTGCCTTGCTCGAAGCGGATATTCTTATCAGCTCAACGGGGTCTAAAGATTATGTTATTACAAAGGAAATGATGGAGAACATCAATATTCTCCGTAAAGGAAAACCAATTTTCATGGTCGATATTGCGGTTCCGCGTGACCTTGATCCTCGGTTAGTGGAGCTCGACAGCGTGTTCCTTTATGATATTGATGATCTAGAAGGCATTGTCCAAGCAAATCTTGCAGAACGGAAAGAAGCAGCTAGAGAGATTATGATCATGATTGAACAAGAGCTTGTTGAATTCAACGCATGGTTGAAGATGCTTGGAATCGTCCCTGTAATCTCCGCCCTGCGCGAAAAGGCGCTTGCTATTCAGGCCGATACCATCGCTAGCATGGAGAGAAAGCTGCCTGGACTCAGCGAGAGAGAATGGAAGGTCATCAATAAGCATACAAAAAGCATCGTCAATCAAATGCTGAAGGACCCTATTCTTTATGCGAAGGAGATAGCTGATAAAAAGCATTCGGATGCTTTGCTCCAAGCTTTTATTGATACATTTGATATAGAGGACCTCATCGAGAAAGACGGGAAAGAAGCAGCATCAAAGGAAACTGCACGCAAGCAAGGGCGGCCCATCCTGCAAGTAGTGTCGCAGCCCTTTTGATCAGGCAGGACGAATGAGATGATTGATGTATATTTAAATAGAGTGCATGAGATAACAATCATTTTATATGCCTTGAGTGTATTGCTATATTTCTATGATTTTCTACAAAATAATCAGAAGGCCAACAAAGCGGCCTTCTGGATTCTTTCGATTGTTTGGTTCATGCAAACAATCTTTTTGTTTCTTTATATGTATGAAGCGGGCAGATTTCCAATCCTTTCACTGCTCGAGGGATTATATTTTTATGTGTGGATCTTAATTACCTTTTCACTAGCTATAAACTGGTTTTTGAGAACAGATTTTTTCATCTTTTTCACCAATCTGCTCGGGTTTGGGTTAATGGTCATACAGACTTTCTCGCCCCTGCAGCTTGACCGGCTTGGG
Organism: Pradoshia sp.; assembly: GCF_051873915.1. Classification (NCBI taxonomy): domain Bacteria; kingdom Bacillati; phylum Bacillota; class Bacilli; order Caryophanales; family Bacillaceae; genus Pradoshia; species Pradoshia sp. The sequence goes on along the minus strand of NZ_JBJEFJ010000077.1, from coordinate 18,692 downwards.
AACCGGACACAATTTATTTCTGAGCTGTCGGTCATCCATATAACAGTCGCCATCTTGTCCTATGCGGCCTTCGCCCTGTCATTTGTTTTCTCGCTTCTTTACTTGATTCAATATGATTTGCTGAAGCGGAAGAAATGGGGCAAGCGGCTTGTCAGGCTGGGGGATTTGGCGAAGCTTGAGCAGATGTCCTATAGGCTGGCAGTCATTGGGCTCCCCCTTTTATTGCTTTCTTTAATACTGGGGCTTGAGTTCGCTTACTTGGTTGTATCCGATATCGTATGGTATGACAGTAAAATAATCGGATCCTTTGCCTGTTTAATCGTATATGGTATTTACTTATATATGAAGGTAAAGAAAAAATATTACGGGAAGACGCTGGCCTATTGGAATATTGCATCCTTCCTGCTTGTTTTAATCAATTTCTTTTTATTTGGCAACACATCAGCATTTCATGTCTTTTGATGGAGGGAAATCATGAGGAAAATTATTGTAGGATCACGAAGAAGCAAACTGGCATTAACACAATCAAATTGGGTCATTGACCAGCTGAAAGGGCTGGGTCTGCCCTTTGAGTTTGAATTAAAGGAGATTGTGACTAAAGGGGATAAAATCCTGGATGTAACCCTTTCAAAAGTCGGGGGAAAAGGATTATTCGTCAAAGAAATTGAACAAGCGATGCTTGACGGCCATATTGATATGGCCATCCATAGCATGAAGGATATGCCGGCTGAGCTTCCGGAAGGACTGACAATTGGCTGTGTGCCTAAGCGCGAGGACCACCGGGATGTGTTAATCTCAAAGAACCATGTGCCGCTTAGTGAATTGCCGGAGGGAGCGGTTGTCGGAACATCAAGCCTGCGCAGAAGCGCCCAGCTGCTGGCAGAGAGACCGGATCTTGAAATCAAATGGATTCGCGGAAATGTGGATACACGCCTGCAGAAGTTAAAGGATGAGGATTATGATGCGATTATCTTGGCAGCAGCAGGCTTGTCCAGACTTGGCTGGAGCAAGGAAATCGTAACGGAATATTTGGATGATGAGCTTTGCATCCCGGCTGTCGGTCAAGGTGCACTCGCAATTGAGTGCCGGGCAAATGATCAAGAGCTTATATTGGAACTGGCGAAGCTTAATTGCCGTGCGACGGAGGAGGCAGTCCTAGCTGAGCGCGCCTTCTTGAAAACGATGGAGGGCGGCTGCCAGGTACCCATTGCCGGTTATGCGAAGAAGCTGGATAATGGCAGCTTGGAAATGCAAGCACTTGTCGGTTCTCCAGATGGGAAGATCATTTACCGGGATACGGTGCAAGGAAGCGAACCGATTGCACTTGGAGAAGAGCTTGCTGAGCGTTTGTCTGAACGAGGTGCAAAGGAGCTTATTGCCTTGGTGAAAGAGGAGATGGAAGGTTAAAGATGGCACATACCAAGTTTCTAAAAGGGAAACGGGTGCTGGTCACTAGAGAGGAATCACAGGCCCAGTCATTATGCGCCATGATTTCAGACCATGGAGGGGTACCTGTATTGGTGCCCCTCTTATCCTTTCAGCGGCCGGGCTTGGATAAGTGGGAGGATGCAGAGAAGAAAGCAAAGCGTCTTGACAGGTTTGATTGGCTCGTTTTTACGAGCAGAAATGGTGTTCATTTCTTCATGGAGCTGGCGAAGGAACTAGGCCTGTCTCTTGAAGAGATGCCGAGGATAGCTGCTATCGGGAAGAAGACGGAGAAGGAGCTCTTGAAGCATGGGCTTAAGGCTGCCTTCATTCCGAAGAGCTATGTGGCAGAAGCTTTTCTCCCGGAATTTCTCGAAGTTGTACATGAAGGGGAAGCCATTTTAATTGCCAAAGGAGACCTGGCTAGAGATTATATTTATAAAGGGCTTTGCGGCCAAAACATCGAGGCACAAGAGGCAGTTGTGTATAGCAACAAGCCGCCTAAAGGTGCTGATGCTCAGTTGATACAGACGCTTAAGGAACAGGCTATTGACCTTTTTCTCTTCACGAGTCCGTCTGCAGTGGAGACGTTTATGCGGATTATGCATAAGGCAGGGCTAGAGGAGAGTATTGCCGGGAAAGTAATCGTAACCATCGGACCGGTGACGAAGGAGCGGGCAGAGCGGCTTGGCTTAACCGTTCATGTAAGTCCGAGTGAATACACGATTGAACATATGCTTGAGGAAATAGGCTTATATTATCGAAATTAAGGGAGTGCAGGTCATGACAAATACAACATTTAACCGCCATCGGAGATTACGCAAAAACAGTGCGATGAGAGCGCTCGTACGTGAAACGCATCTTCATGTAGATGATTTTATCTATCCGATCTTTATCACAGAGGGAGAGAACCAAAAGAATCCAGTTTCATCAATGCCAGGTGTGTTCCAATTCTCTTTGGACCGCATGAAGGAGGAGCTGGATGAGGTTGTATCATTAGGGATTAAATCGGTCATCTTATTTGGGGTACCGGATGATGCAGATAAAGATGAATGCGGAACAGGTGCATTCCATACCCATGGAATCATCCAAAGAGGAATCCGTTTTGTGAAGGAGCAGTATCCAGAGCTGCTTGTTGTTGCGGATACATGCCTTTGTGAGTATACAAGTCATGGCCATTGCGGCATCGTGGAGAATGGCACCGTCTTGAATGATGAAAGCCTGGAACTCCTCGTGAAGACAGCAGTCAGCCAAGCAGAAGCAGGCGCAGATATCATTGCACCTTCTAATATGATGGATGGATTTGTGACAGCGATTCGTCAAGGCTTGGATGAAGCGGGTTATCAGGATATTCCCATCATGTCCTATGCGGTTAAGTATTCATCTGCCTTTTACGGTCCCTTCCGTGATGCGGCGAATTCTGCCCCCCAATTCGGCGACCGCAAAGCCTATCAAATGGATTATGCGAACCGGCTTGAGGCGCTTCGCGAGGCAGAATCTGATGTGGCGGAAGGAGCAGATTTCCTTATCGTGAAACCGGCGCTTGCCTTCCTTGATATTATTCGCGATGTGAAAAATAATTTTAATTTGCCGCTTGTCGCTTATAATGTAAGTGGAGAGTATGCAATGGTTAAAGCAGCAGCCGCCAATGGATGGGTGGATGAAAGAGGAATTGTGATGGAAACGTTAATCGGCATGAAACGGGCCGGCGTTGATCTCATCATCACCTACCATGCCAAGGATGCTGCAAGATGGATCAAAGAAACAAATTAATCCGATAGTGAAAAGGAGTTTAGGCATATGCGTTCATATGAAAAATCAAAGGAAGCCTTCAAGGAAGCTGTACACCTGCTGCCTGGCGGAGTAAACAGCCCTGTGCGTGCATTTAAATCAGTTAATATGGATCCAATTTTCATGGAGAGAGGAAAGGGCTCCAAAATCTATGACATTGATGGAAATGATTATATTGATTATGTCCTTTCATGGGGACCGCTTATTCTCGGACATGCCAATGACCGGGTTGTTGAAGCGATTAAAAAGATTGCTGAAACAGGGACAAGCTTCGGTGCGCCGACCTTATCTGAAAACAAATTAGCTCAGCTTGTTATCGATCGTGTTCCTTCCATTGAGATGGTACGCATGGTTTCATCCGGAACGGAAGCGACGATGGCTGCGCTTCGCCTAGCAAGGGGATATACGGGCCGAGACAAAATTCTTAAGTTTGAAGGATGCTATCACGGACATGGGGATTCCCTTCTTATCAAGGCTGGTTCAGGTGTGGCAACGCTTGGTCTTCCTGACAGCCCGGGAGTGCCTGAGGGAATCGCACGTAATACGATTACCGTTCCGTACAATGATCTTGAGAGCGTGAAATATGCGTTCGAACAATTTGGCGAAGACATCGCCGGTGTAATTGTTGAGCCGGTAGCCGGCAATATGGGGGTTGTTCCGCCTCTTCCTGGATTCTTGGAAGGTCTGCGTGAAATCACGGAGAAAAACGGCACTGTCCTGATCTTTGATGAAGTCATGACTGGATTCCGTGTGGATTACAACTGTGCACAAGGCTATTTCGGTGTAACGCCTGATTTAACCTGTCTTGGAAAGGTAATCGGCGGGGGACTTCCTGTTGGTGCGTTCGGCGGCAAAAAGGAAATCATGAGCCAGATTGCGCCAAGCGGTTCCATCTATCAAGCTGGCACGCTATCAGGAAACCCAATGGCAATGACAGCGGGCTATGAAACATTGGCTCAATTAACAGAAGAAACCTATCAAACCTTCATTAAGAAGGCTGACCGTTTAGAAGAGGGCTTCATGGAAGCGGCTGAAACATACAATGTTCCGCTTACATGCAACCGGGCAGGCTCCATGATTGGCTTCTTCTTCACGAATGAGCAGGTGAAGGACTATGAATCTGCGAAAACGTCTGATCTTCAGTTCTTTGCGGAGTATTATAAACAAATGGCGGATAATGGCGTCTTTCTTCCTCCGTCTCAATTCGAGGGCGTCTTCCTATCAACGGAGCATAGTGATGAGGATATCGAGAAAACCATTCAAGCAGCCCAAAAAGCGTTCAAGGCGATTAAAGGGTAAGTGGAGAAAGTGACTGTCCCATAATCATACGTTAAATTAATTTTGTTTGAATTTGGAAAGATAAAAGGTTAATGAATGCTTTTCCTCAGACTGTAGACCAAATCCATTATTGATTTGATCTACAGTTTTTTTGTGCTTGCACTCCATCAGGTTTATTGTAAGGGATGTCCACTTCTACCTGTCTGCAAATAAAGTAAAAATCATCGTATATTGATTCAATTCCTTTTCTGTGAAGAACGCATGACGTTGCCCGGCTTTCGACAAACAGAAGAGAATAAAATCATCTATGTAAGGTGCAGGGAAAGATTGAAGGATAATGAAAAACAAGAGGCTAGGACATAAGTATTTCAGCCAATGATAAACTATCGTCTAATTGTTCGGATTTTTATTTGTTGATTTTCCATGCATTAGTTGATTGTGGCTTTCTAATATCAGTGACTAGTGGAATGGAGCAAAATGCACTCGCTTTCCGCGGAGGGAGAAAGGCTTGAGCCTCCTCGGTGCACACACCTGTGGGGTCTCAGCCTTTTCTCTACTTCCCGCAGGAGTCGAGTGCATTTCGCGTAATGGAACGGATTTATCTTTCCAACTGCTGTTGAATAGGAAGAAGAAGTTTTCGTTATTGAGGATCATTTATTTCGTTTTGTCCGAGCCTCTTTTTCTAGATGGAATTAGTCTTAAATTCGGCTTAACTTTTGATTGAACAAATGACAGGAAGGGTATATTATTAAACATAACTATAAACGAAAAAACCAGAGAGCCGTTAACTCTCTGGCGGCAACTACTGCGAGTGGTATGCCCATTATGCTATTTCTTGGATGAAGAACCACCCTTTTGCTTTGGCCGGCACGGGGTGGTTTTTCGTTTGCCCTTCAGCTGAAGATTAGCAAATCGCATGGCGATGCCTGCAGCAAAGGTCGTTAGAAAGATCGTTGCTGTATCTTTGGCTAAAGTTTGCAGAAAATCCATTGGCATATCACCTCCCTTCCCTTTTTAAAATAAGGAAAAGAAAGTGCATACCACCCGCACCGAGTAGTTGTCCCTTATTATACCATATTCCTTTATTCGGCATGGGAAATGTTAGGTGTTAAACGACTTGCGTTTCGGTCACTCTTCTGTAATCCTGTTCATAATTTCAACGATACCCGCATAGGCTTTAAATGACATTTAGATGAAAAGGGTTGGAAGGAGGAACAGGCATGTCTCCAGAAAATACATCGTATTTACGATTTTCATTAGAAGAAAATGTGTGGTTTCAAAGCGGACAGGAAGTTAGCGAGCTTTATTCCATCTCACTTGAGCCGAATGTATCTGTGCATGAGGTGGAACAGTATGTGATTTTGCGAGGAACATTGGATCTTATGGGGGAATACAAACCACAAGAGGGCAATATCGAACCCAAAGAGGATGAATTGAACCGCCGCTATGTCTCCATCACGGACCAACGGGAGGATACGTATGAATTCCAGCATCACTTCCCTGTCGATATTACCGTTCCGGCTGAGCGGGTACAGGACCGGAATGAACTGAGTGTAGGTGTCCAAAGCTTTGATTATCAGCTCTTGGAGGATGGCTGTTTACATTTAACGGCGGAGCTTTGGATTACTGGTATCCAAGAGGAATTATTAATTGAGCGTGAAGAAGTGGAGGAGCAAGAAGAGGCTGAAGAGGCAGCAGAAGCCATTCTTCCTGAGGCAGCTGTGGAATACAGGGAAAGTGAGGCAGAAACGGAGGAGTCACCGGAGGAAATTCTCATTGAAGCAAAGACCGAGGAGCTGCCGTTATACCGCTCAAGTACAGAGGTAGAGGCTGAGGAGGAGGAATATGAAGAGGAATTGACTCCATTCAGCTTTCCATCCTATCCTACCTTTGGCAAAGAGTCCTCGAATGAGGATGATTTTTATGCGGAGGCGAGAATTCCTGTTGAACAGCAGGAGGCACAGGAGGACGAGGAGTTCGATGAGGATAGGGATTTCCTGAATCATATGCCAACAACGAACGAAAGCAAAGAGCCGCCGCAGGCATCGTATACTCCGAGAGAGGAGTACTCAAGAAATTATCCAAAGAAAGAGGAACCGAAGGAAGAATATAAGAATACTGGTAAGGCAGAGTCTAAATCCCTGCTTTATGATTTATTCACCGCTGAGGAGGAGACCAGGCAGGCTAAGTTGAAGGTCTATATTGTCCAAGGAAATGAGACGATTGATAGTCTGGCAGACCGTTATCAAATCAGCGCTCAGCATATCGCTCGGGTTAACCGAATCGGGGAGATTGATAGTTTAAGAGCAGGCCAGGTCATCTATATTCCAGTTACCGCTTCATCCAATAAATCAACTGAGTAAATGAGAGGGCAGAGTGCACAAATTCCTGTGGCTCTGCCCTTTGCCTAATAGGCACGAGGAGAAAGGGTGCCATTATGATGTTAAGAGCGGATGATAAATGGCTGGCTGATTATTTGCAGAATTATCAGCTGGAGCTTGAGTTCTATGAGGATTTTGGAAAAGTTAAAAAGGTTTATACGAACAATGGCATTTTTGCCGTTAAGACAATCAAGGCTAAAAAAGGCTTTGATTTCATCAAAAATATCCAAACTCTCTATCAAAATGGATATAACCGCATTGTGCCGATCTTCCCAGCAATTGATGGACGGTATGCGGTTCTGCATAATGATAAGCTCAGCTATCTTATGCCCTGGCTGCCTGATGAGGTGGTGGAGGAAAGAGATGAACGTCATCAGCAAATGTTCCGTGAGCTGGCACGTATGCATACCATTTCATCGAAGGAATCGAGCATCCCGTCCCAGGAGAGGCAGGAGCATTATGAGAAAACCCTTCAGGAGTGGGAGGAGCAGCGGGAATTCTTGCTTGAATATATGAATACAATTGAGAAGAAATGGTATATGTCACCGTTCGAGCAATTGTTCTGTCTTTGTTATTATGACGTCTCACAGGCCCTGACCTATTCTATGAATAAATTTAAGAAGTGGTATGAGCAGACGAAGGAGGAAGAAAAGGTCCGTAATGTCATTACACATGGGCATGTGTCCATTCACCATTTCTTATACAGTGAGAATGGGTACGGACATTTCATCAATTTCGAGCGAACCAAAATAGCACCTGCGTATTTTGATCTATTGCCATTTGTTGTGAAGCAATTGAAAACCTATCCAATCCAGTCGGCGGAAACGGTGGAGTGGATTAACGGGTATTTTCGCTTTTTCCCTTTCAAGGAGGGAGAAATGCTTCTTTTCATGTCTTATATGGCCTATCCTGCAAACTGCCTTAAAATCGTCGACCAATATTCAAGGAAGATATCTGGAAAGGATGAAATGGACTATTGCCGGAAGTTTCAGCGGCAGTATTGGTTATTGAAGAATATCGAATATATCATTATGAGAATGGAACAAATCGAGGAAAGCAAGAAGCCGAAGGAACAGGATGATTGATTGGGCAGCCGAATAAAGGGCTGCCTTTATTAATGGACAGAGAAAAACCGGGCAGTCTGCCCGGTAAATCAAAGCATTAGATGATTTCAAAGTGAAAGGCGAGTACAAGGCCGATTAGGAAAAAGAGCAGAAGCAGGTCAAAGATGCTCGGGAGGAAAAAGGTGCGGATTCCCTGAAATACGGTTACCGGAACAGCAAATTGACGCGTCACATTAATGGTGTTCTGTATCCAAGGAGGCAGGCTGTACCTATTCATCCTTCGTCTCATGCATACATTCCCCCTTTCTTCTAGTCTATTCAAGGGGCTAGGCTTTTGTGCGGATACCTAATTGAATAAATTATATAAATTTGGGAAACAATGATTGACGACAGGCTGCATACTTATGTATGATAACAGTATTAAATTAATCCAAATGAAAAGCTTTGAATGGGAAGAGTACGCGGCAGAAGGCTGTTAGAGAGAGGAATCCACCGGCTGAAAGATTCCTTCAGTAACCAAATCCGCAGAAGGTCGCCCAGGAGCTGTTTTCGTGAACCTGTTGAAAGTAGCGAGAACCGGTGAAGAGCCGTTATGATGAATGAAGAGCCGGAGGCATGCTTATTCAGCATGTGCCGGAATGAAGGTGGTACCGCGAGACTAACCGTTTCGTCCTTTTGATAACAGAAGGATGGAGCGGTTTTTTTTATTTTCCAGGACCCCAAAATAGAAGAAAGAAGGAGAATGAACATGAGCGAAGAACAAAAAGAAATTGGCATGCCGACGAAATATGATCCGCAGTCAATTGAAAAAGGCCGCTATGACTGGTGGCTTGAGGGCAAGTTCTTTGAAGCTGGCCAAGATCAAGAGAAGGAACCATATACAATCGTGATTCCGCCGCCGAACGTTACGGGCAAATTGCACCTTGGTCATGCATGGGATACAGCTCTTCAAGATATTTTGACAAGAATGAAGCGAATGCAGGGCTATGATGTCCTTTGGCTTCCAGGAATGGACCATGCCGGTATCGCTACCCAAGCAAAGGTAGAAGAAAAGCTTCGCGGACAAGGTACCTCCCGTTATGATCTTGGACGTGAGAAGTTCGTTGAAGAAACATGGAAATGGAAAGAGGAATATGCCGGCCATATCCGTGAGCAATGGTCGAAGCTGGGACTTGGACTTGATTATTCCCGTGAGCGTTTCACCCTTGATGAAGGTTTATCTAAAGCGGTTCGTGAAGTTTTCGTTACCCTTTATGAGAAAGGCTTAATCTACCGCGGCGAATACATCATTAACTGGGATCCTTCCACAAAAACAGCCATCTCTGATATCGAGGTTATTCATAAGGAAGTGAAAGGCGCGTTCTATCACATGAATTATCCGTTGGCTGATGGTAGCGGTCATATTGAAGTCGCAACAACGCGTCCGGAAACAATGCTTGGTGATACAGCTGTTGCGGTACACCCGGAAGATGAGCGCTACAAGCACTTAATCGGCAAGACCTTGATTCTGCCAATCGTTGGACGCGAGATTCCAATTGTTGGTGATGAGTATGTTGAGAAAGACTTCGGTTCTGGTGCCGTTAAGATTACGCCGGCACATGACCCGAATGATTTTGAGGTAGGCAACCGTCATAATCTTGAACGTGTTCTTGTTATGAATGAGGATGGCACGATGAATGCGAAAGCCGGCAAATACGAAGGCATGGACCGCTTCGAATGCCGCAAGCAAATCGTAAAGGACCTGCAAGAGGCAGGCGTTCTCTTCAAGATTGAGGAGCATATCCACCAAGTGGGTCACTCCGAGCGCAGCGGTGCGGTAGTTGAGCCATATCTTTCCACACAATGGTTCGTTAAAATGGGACCTTTGGCAGAAGAAGCAGTTAAACTGCAGGAGACAGAAGGCAAGGTACAATTTGTTCCTGAGCGCTTCGAGAAGACGTACTTGAACTGGATGGATAATATCCATGACTGGTGTATCTCCAGACAGCTATGGTGGGGCCACAGAATCCCTGCTTGGTACCATAAGGAAACAGGTGAAGTATATGTTGGCCGAGAGGAGCCGGCAGACATTGAGAACTGGACGCAGGATACAGATGTCCTTGATACTTGGTTCAGCTCCGCATTATGGCCGTTCTCTACAATGGGCTGGCCGGAGAAGGATGCAGAGGACTTCAAGCGTTATTATCCAACTGCGGCACTCGTGACAGGCTATGATATCATCTTCTTCTGGGTGTCCCGTATGATCTTCCAAGGTCTTGAATTCACGGGCGAGCGTCCATTTAAAGATGTACTCATCCATGGTTTAGTACGTGATGAGCAAGGCCGTAAGATGAGTAAATCCCTTGGAAACGGCGTTGACCCAATGGAGGTTATCGACAAGTACGGAGCCGATTCCCTTCGTTACTTCTTAACGACTGGAAGCTCCCCAGGACAGGATTTGCGTTTCAGCTATGAGAAAGTGGAATCCGTTTGGAACTTCGCAAACAAAATCTGGAACGCTTCCCGCTTCGCACTAATGAATATGGACGGAATGACTTATGATGAAATCGATTTGAGCGGAGAGAAATCTGTTGCGGATAAATGGATCTTGACACGCTTGAATGAAACGATTGAAACCGTAACAAGGCTTGCTGATAAATATGAATTCGGTGAAGTGGGCCGTGCCCTTTACAACTTCATTTGGGATGACTTCTGTGACTGGTATATCGAAATGGCTAAGCTCCCATTGTATGGTGAAGACGAAGCAGCGAAAAAGACAACTCGTTCTATCCTAGCATATGTGCTTGATCAAACGATGCGTCTGTTGCATCCGTTCATGCCGTTCATTACAGAGGAAATCTGGCAGAACCTTCCGCACGCGGGCGAATCCATCACAACGGCTGCATGGCCGGTTGTTAAGGATGAACTGACAGATGAGAAAGCATCCGATGAGATGAAATTGCTTGTTGAGATCATCCGCACTGTTCGTAACATCCGTGCAGAGGTTAACACGCCGCTCAGCAAGAAAATCAAGCTTTCCTTAAAAGCGAAGGATGCGGAAACAATGGCTGTCCTAGAGAAGAACCGCAGCTATATCGAACGCTTCTGTAACCCAGAGGAACTAACCATTGGAACGGATATCCCGGCTGACGATAAAGCGATGACCGCTATCGTGACAGGTGTTGAATTAATCCTTCCTTTACAAGGGCTTCTCAATATTGAAGAAGAACTAAAACGACTTCAAAAAGAGCTCGATAAATGGCAGAAGGAAGTCGAGCGCATTGAGAAAAAACTCGGCAATGAAGGCTTCATGAAGAAAGCACCTGAAAAAGTTATTGAAGAGGAAAGAGCGAAATTGGCTGATTACCTTGAAAAACGTGAAGCAGTCCAAAATCGTTTGAAAGATCTAGAAGAACTAGCTTAATATTGGCTTAATGATGACACCCTGTTCGAATATGAGCAGGGTGTTGTTATAGGGAATGGAGTGATTAGGATGATTCAAAGCTATGAGGACGCACTTGCCTTTTTGAATGAGCGTGCAGCCAAGCTTGGGATGGACTTTGGTCTTGAACGCATGGAAAGGGTGCTTGAGAGAATTGGAAATCCAGAAAGAAAGCTTCCGATGGTTCATATCGCCGGCTCGAATGGAAAGGGGTCGACCCTTGCCTTTTTGAAAGAAATCTTGATGACAGAGGGATATGATGTTGCCTCCTTTACTTCTCCTTATTTAGAAAAGGCGAATGAGCAAATAAGGATTAATGATGACATGATTACGGATGAAGAGCTCGTTGATTTATTGAATGAACTAATGCCTATCTTGAGGGAGGCCGATGATGAAGGCAGTTATTTAACCACCTTTGAAATCTACACGATCCTAGCCTTCATGTATTTTGAAAGAAGACACCCGTCCATTGCTTTGATTGAAACTGGGCTCGGAGGCAGGCTCGATTCGACAAATGTTATTACCCCTATGCTTGCCATTATTACAAGTATCTCTCTTGAACATACGCAAATCCTTGGAAGCACCCTTGCTGAAATTGCTGTAGAGAAGGCTGGAATTATTAAAAAAGGCATTTCGGTCATAACGGGGGTTGAATCAGCGGAGGCGATACAGCCTATCATGAATAAAGCGGAGGAAGAACATGCTGAATTATATCGAATTGGCATGGATTTCTGGCCGGAGAACCGTGTACTTGAGGAGGGGGAGGAAGGCTTTGATTTTTGTTCGAAAGAGCTGAACTTTTCCGGGCTCACATTACGGATGCTCGGTCGGCATCAGCTGAACAATGCGTCATTGGCTGTTCAGGCTTGCGTGCTGCTTGATAGGAAATATGATTTCCCGGTGAGGGAGGCGAGTATCCGTTCTGGATTGCTGAAGGCGAGATGGGAGGGGCGCTTTGAGCAGGTTTCAAGCAATCCAGCCGTCATTCTTGACGGCGCCCATAATCTTTCAGGTATGAAGGTGTTGCTTCAAACGATAGAGGAGCGATATAAGGGAAGGAGAATTCACTTTGTCTTTGCAGCCCTGAAGGATAAGGATTATCAGAGGATGATCAAAGTGATTGAACGAAGGGCTGACAGCATTACCTTTACACAAACAAGGATGGAGCGGATGAATGAAGCGGAGGAATTATTTAAGACAAGTATCCTTAAGGAGAAATATATTGAAGAGAATTGGCAGGATGCGATTAGAAAGGCCTGCAAACGAATGAGAAAAGAGGATGTGTTAGTGATAACCGGCTCTCTTTATTTTTTGGCTGAAGCCCGACCGTTTCTGATTCGTGACCAAAAGTAATTTTTGATGACATGAGCTTTAATGACGAAAGAGCATAGGAAAAATGACTATCAGACTTAGGACCTTATTATTTAAAACATTATGTGACATTAATCGGAATATTTGATAAAATATGTTGTGTATATGGATAATAATACCTAAATAGGAATGGGGTGGAAGGAGGGCGGATAGCCTTATACACGCTATGACTGTTCGTTTCCCCTATTCCTTTTTATTAGGCTTACCATCTTGGCCTCCAATGTATTGAGTCCTCCATGCTTACAGAGACGGTTGAATTTTACGTTAAGAAAATAACGGCAAGTGTGGATCACAGGAGTAGATGAGCGTTTGTTCCGCAGGATGGTGTCCCTGCTTATCAGTGTGATGTGGTGGAAGATTGTATATTTCGAGTGTGTAGAACTACATAACTTTTATATGGTATTTTTTCAGGGGGAAGGGAGTGCAAACAGATAAGCTAAGGGGAAAAGGCCAACGGTGCTGTTTCGCTATTCTGGCGTTGGTACAAATAAGAAGAATGTTGAGGTATGATTATTTGATTCTGCATTATTCAAACGACAAAATGGAGAATATTTCGAGGATTTAGCAGATAAATCCCCAGTAACCTATTTTCAATAAGAGGATTGAGCTTTAATACATACAGTTAGTCTTAATGAAGCAATGTAATTATTCTATTATTAATAATGGAGTTAAAACGGCAGCAAATTTGCAAGAGACAATATTAAACTCATAGGAGAAGATGGCTAATAAATGATTACTCTTACTCTACTAATCTTCCTCGCCGGCCTCATCCTTGGCTCCTTCTATAATGTAGCTGGTCTGAGGATTCCGGCAAAGGAATCAATCGTAATGCCGAGGTCGGCTTGTCCGTCCTGCGGCCATACCTTGGCACCTCTTGAGTTAGTGCCTGTCATTTCGTATCTCGTTTTGAAGGGGAATTGCCGCAAATGCGGTAAGCGTATTTCTCCGCTTTATCCCATCATAGAGCTAATGACGGGGCTGCTATTTGCAGCAGCTCCGCTCCTGCTCGGATGGAGTATGGAGCTTATCATTGCATGGGCATTGATTTCGCTTATGGTAATCATTTTCGTATCAGATATTATGTACATGCTTATTCCAAATAAAATCCTGCTTTTTTTTACCATTGTTTTTTTATTGCTTCGGATATTCATCCCATTAGACCCGTGGTGGGATCCGCTTGCAGGAGGGCTTGCTGGTTTTATGATTCCATTTTTCATTGCCGTTATCAGTAAAGGCGGTATGGGCGGCGGGGATATAAAGCTGTTTTCCTTAGTCGGCTTTGCGATTGGGCTGAAAGGAGTACTTCTTTCTTTTATATTTGCAACGCTTTTGGGTGCGATTTTTGGGGTGGCAGGCTTAATTGCTGGATTGGTAAAGCGAGGAGAGCCAATGCCTTTTGGTCCATTCATCGCGGCAGGGACTATTTCCGCTTATTTTTTTGGACAGGATGTGCTTGATTGGTATTGGCGTTTTCTATAAGGGAAGTTAAGGCAGGCTGCCGATGCAGTTGTCTATGCATCTAGTATGATAAGGTGGTCGTGATTCCCATTCCAAGGGAAATCAATGGATATGATACTTGGAGTATGGGAGGGTGGTTTTCTTTTGTATAAGTGATATCACAATACGGTCGGATTGTGAAGGAACAAAGGAAATCCTCTTTGCTGCTTAAAGAGAGCGCGGTCATCTTCTTAGAATGCCCGCTACAGTAGGTCGTTTGAATGCAGGTGAACATTCCCATTCCAGACTAATCATTTAATCTGTGAAACATTTACTTTAATTCCTTATATTTTTCTCATTCACAAATCATTCCTCTGAGTATCAGGTTCTCGAAACAGGCAAAAAAGGCTGCATATTATTTTTCAATAGCAACCCTTTCTGTTTTATCCCAGATAACTGTTCCGTTTCTCTTGTCTTTCATCATCAACACAAGTCCCCGGACTAATAAGAAAATGAATAGTTGAGCGTATGTGAAGTACATAAGTGATGCAGCTAATACGTTTTTCGCTGATAACTTCTTGTCATACCAAACCGCGCACAGTAACTGGATTGTGTAGGTCAGATAGGCAAGAAACCAGAAGAAAAGATAGTTAATTCCAGAGTTAAAATTGATGAAACCGAACAATCCTAATATAAACAAGATATTGGAAGAGAGAAGAAGGCCGCCAAAGATAACGTAAATAGTAAGATAATAAGTAAGGTGTATAATGCAAGGCTTCTTCCACCAATTTTTTTCTTTGAAGAACTTGAACATAATGTACAGGTTTCCTTGCAGCCAACGAGTCCTCTGTTTCATTAAAGCTTTTAAAGTTTGTGGCTCCTGTTCCCATGTCTGAGAATGAGGGTCAACAGCAATAACATATCCTTTAGACGAAAGGCGAATAGTTAATTCTGCATCTTCAGCTAAAGCGTATGGGTCATATGCACCAAGGTCCGTTATGATGCTTCGTTTTAATAACATATTGGTGCCGGGTAAAGAGCCAATCCTATGTAATGCATAACGGCCAGATTGCATAATCAATTGGAATGTTTTGAATTCTATTGCTATAAACCTTGTAAGCCAGTTATTTTGATCGTTTAAAGTTCTTACACAACCAACTGCCCCAGCAGCATTTTCTGTGTTCATTGTAATTTCCATCAAGCGAATAGCTGCATCGGGATTAGGTCGATTGTCAGCATCATATACAATGAAGTATTCTCCATCAGAAATGGATAAACCATAATTTAATACTCTGCTTTTTCCTCTTGGTTCATTGCTCTCAGGTACTTCGATGTGATGGATGTGAGCATATTTATTGGCGAAGAATTCTGCTATCTCACCGGTCTTATCTTGAGAATTGTCATTCAGAACATAAATTTGTATATTTCCGGGATACTCAAGCTTGGCCATTGCTGATAAAGTATCCTTCATAACAATCTCTTCGTTATGAGAAGGGATTAGTACATCAAGTGAAGGGTATTCAGCCAGCGGATTAAGCCTTTTTGCTTTTTTTCGTTGGAATAAACCTACGACTGTAAGTACGGTATAGTATAGAAGAATGATCCAAAAGATGATGTTGGTAGTTAGAAAAAATACTTTCATGACTTACTCCTTAAGGAAGTTCTACTAAACTCAAAGGGAACAGCTCTTGATTGGAGATACACCATTTATTATGGCTGCCACTTACTTGATAGAATGTGTTTGGCAGTATTGACGATAATGAGACTCCTCCAAGTGATAATTATTGCTTTACCACCAATGTAAAACTCATGAAACATATAAATATTACCAATGATTTTTATTACTTTTGACTTCTGTTTGCTTTTGCGAAAATGTCCATCATCAAATTGGTAAGGAGACCAGGTAACCTCTATATATAATAGCAAGGAAATCGATTCAAGAAACCGGTATTCAAATGACCCGTTTGGAGTGGCGCTAGAAGATTATTTCGGGTAAACATTGACCCGGATACCGGGATGAAGTGGAAGGCAGAGATGAATCCGCCGCTTGTTTTATTTATGGTCCGCGTATGCTTCATAGGGATGAAGAGCATGCGGGAGATGTGGAGGCCTAGAAATTTGACGAAAGCTTTTTGGACAAGACGACAAGAGTCTTGTTCTTTTTTTGGCGGTGGATGATAAGATGGTCTAAAACGCGGAGGCCATGCAATGGACAAGCCAACACGGGAGAGAACAATCATTGTTAATGTGAACGGGGAGCAAAGGGTGTACAAATGGATATCGAGTGAGGATCCGGACATAAGGGAAACCCTTGAACAGGTGGCCAGCAGTGTGGAGGAGGAACCGGAGCCTCCGCTTTGGATTGTCCCTGGCGGGGGTGAAGAGAAGGCCACAATAGATGGAGGGAAAAAGCCAAAGAAAACATGGACATTTGGGAAAATTAAACCCAGTAAGAAGCGGTTGTTCGGAGTGGGTCTGCCTGTTCTTGTGGCCCTTGTCACAGGGACGGTGTTCGGAATTATTGCCCTAAAGATGGTTCTCTTTGGCGGGACCGGTGAGAAAGTGGGACAGCAGCAGTCAGGCTTGCCGACCCTCGGTGCGGCTGTTTCAGAATCTGGAGGTCAGCCTGTCAGCAAGGAATGGACAGCCTTCATGGTTCAGGGTGGAGTATACTCCTCGAAGGAAGCTGCCGAGGAGCGGGTTCTTCTTCTTGAGGAGGATGGATACTCGCCAATCATTTTAAAGCAGTCCGACCAATGGTATATTTACCTCGGTACAGCTGGCAGCCTTGAGGATGCGAAGCAATTAGCCGTGTTCTTTAACAAGAAGGGAACTGAGACGTTTTGGAAGGAAGTCCAATTCTCAGGGAAAAGCCGTCAAGGCTACACGAAAGCAGAACAAAAAGCCATTCAAGCGATGCTTCTTAATGTGCAGCAATACGATGCTGTTACAGCGAAGCATTTAATGGGTGATAAGACATCTGCGCCAAAGGCAGAAGCATTCTCATTAGAAAAGGTGCCGGATAATTTGCAAAATATGTACAATTTAAATTCCAGCATGAAGAAGCTTTGGACTCAATACGAGCAGGAGTCAAAGCCAGAGCTATTGATGCAGATTCAGCAGTGTACCCTCCAATTCGCTGTTGAATGGAGCAAATTGTGAATTTTATTTCTTGGGAAATAATCATCTTTAAAGGGTGAAGCTACCCTGAAAAGGCAGAGAGTGGATGATGCCGCTCTTTTTTCTTTTGTGTGGAAGCAATAGGGAATTGAGAAAGGTGTCGCATTCTGTTAGGATTAATATGTATCTCCCTATCTAAACTTTTCATAGCAGGTGACAAAATGAATCTAATCTTAGCTTCTTCTTCCCCAAGAAGAAAGGAATTACTCGAACTTCTCGGCATCCCCTTCCAGGTGAAGGCAAGTGATGTGGAGGAGACCTATCAGGATGGACTGCAGCCTCATGAAATCGTTATGGAATTGGCGCGCATAAAATCAAATGCAATCGCTGAAACTACCAAGAACTCCATTGTGATAGGTGCAGATACAATCGTCGTCTCAGACGGAAGAGTGTTGGGAAAGCCCAAGGGTAAGGCGGATGCTATCTCCATGCTGACGCAATTATCCGGCAAGGTCCACCAGGTCTATACAGGTGTGGCTCTTGTGAAAGAAGGCCGTACCCATCTTTTTTATGAGAAGACAGATGTTGAATTTTGGCCATTAGACACGCAGGATATTGAGCAATATGTGTTGACAGGAGAGCCGTTTGACAAAGCGGGTTCCTATGGCATTCAGGGATATGGTTCCTTACTCGTTAAAAGAATAGAAGGAGATTATTTCACGGTTGTAGGATTGCCCGTTTCAAGGCTGAATCGGGAGCTGAAGGACATCATGCATACGTAAAGGCCCCCGCTCCGTCAATGGAATGGAGGATGATATGGATACGCAAATTATGATTCGGGATTACCCGAAGGATGAACGTCCGCGTGAGCGATTCCTGCAATACGGAGGAGAAAGTCTCTCCAACCAAGAATTACTTGCCCTTCTCCTTAGGACAGGGACGAAAGAGGATTCCGTGATGGTCTTGGCCAACCAGCTTCTGACGAGGTTTGGCGGTTTAAGACTCCTGAAGGAATCCACAATTGAAGAAATGACTGCGATCAAGGGAATAGGGGAAGCGAAGGCAGTCCAGTTGGCTGCTGCGATGGAACTTGGCCGCAGAATAAGCAATCTGACGAACGAGGAACGGTATGTGATCCGGTCTCCAGAGGATTGCGCCAATTATTGCATGAATGATATGCGCTTTTTATCTCAGGAACATTTCGTCTGCCTTTATCTAAATACCAAAAACCAAATATTGCACAAGCAAACCATCTTCATCGGCAGCTTAAACGCCTCTATTGTCCATCCCCGAGAAGTCTTCAAAGAAGCTCTCCGCAGGTCAGCAGCATCTATTATATGCTTGCATAACCACCCCTCAGGTGACCCGACCCCAAGCCGAGAAGATATTGAAGTGACGAAACGC